>JAFQAM010000172.1 GCA_017416885.1 Clostridia bacterium
ATTGGCAACGACTGTATGTTTGGTCCTAATACTGTTATTGTAACGGCAGGACATCCTATAAATCCTGAGTTAAGAGCAAGAGTTACACAGTACAATGCTGAGGTACATATTGGGAATAATGTTTGGCTTGGCGCAGGTGTTATTGTTATGCCCGGTGTTACTATTGGAGATAACTCGGTAATTGGCGCAGGCAGTGTTGTAACTAAGGATATTCCCGCAAATGTGGTTGCATTTGGTAATCCCTGTAAGGTTTACCGTGAGATTGGGGAAAAGGACAGAAAATATTACTTTAAGGATAAAGAAATAGATTGGGAAAATTTATAGTATAAACGCCTCATGGCTAAAGCCTTGAGGCGTTTATTTTATGGAGGAATTAGCCGAAAATATTGTTGTAGCCGTATATGTCAGCTTCAATTTTCCATTTTTCCGGCTTTGTTATTGCTTGTGCCAAAATTTTAGATTTGCAATTAATAAATGCATTTTCTCCTATGACTTGCACGCTCAACGGAATGAATACATTGTTTAATTTTTCGCAATTTGCAAATGCGTTGCTTCCTATTTCAACAAGATTTGACGGTAAGTAGAGATTTTCCAAGCTTAAGCAACGGTAAAAAGCATAATTGTCAATTTTTTTAACGGTTGGGCTAAAATATAATGTTGTTAGATTTTCACATCCACTAAAGGCGTATTTGCCTATGCTTTCTACTCCGTAATCAATAACAAGCGACTTAACCGCGCTTTTATAAAATGCGTGGTCGCCAATTTCTTTTATGTTTGACGATACAGTTATTTTTTCAAACATGCTACCGTCAAAGGCTCTTTCACCAATTGATGTAATCAGCTTGCCGTTATGAGTTTCAGGAATAACCAACTCGTTTCTTTTTTCTTCCTCGAGATATGAAATATCTACTCCTGTTATTTCATAAGTGCCGTCAGACTTTTCTTGGAAGGTGTAGGGCTGACATTCCTTTACGGCATAAAGAGTTAAATTGCCTGTTGTTCCCTTTTCTATCTTGGTAAACATCTTGGATCCATCATAGCTTTTGCTCCAGCCATAAAATTCGTAATATTGTTCATTTTCGCACGGAAGTTCAATTTCGTCCTCTATTGTATATGTATGCACAGTCCCTTTGGCGCGAATGTATGTTATTTTATACTCTATTGGTCGCCAATTAGCTACAAGCGTCATATTTTCAGTCACCTGATTAGCTTCACAATATTCCTTGCCATTTAAATACCATCCGTCAAAATAATAGCCTTGTTTTTCCTTGGGCGTTGGCATGCTTATTTTAGAGCCAACAGGGATTTTTTTAGGGGGTATGCTTTCTTCGGTTTGGGTTTCAAACTTTATTAATACATTTCCCTTAGGCACACTCTTTTCCTTTTCGCAAGAAACAAGCAAAAATGCTGAAAAAAGCATAAGAAGGATGATGATATATGTAATTATTTTTTTCATTTTTTGTCCTCTAAACGCCATATATAATTCGAATATCTATTTAAATTTTCCCTTGTTAATTTAACGGTTGACTTGTTGTTGCTCTCACCTATTTTCCATGCTTTTGTGGAAATATGACCGCTATATATGAAATTTTTTATAACACAATCCATAAAAGCATATTGTCCTATTTCGTTTAGCTTAGAGCCTAACTTAAGTGTGGTCAGGTTGTTTTTAGAAAATGCGTATGCTCCGATTTTTTCAAGACTGATAGGTAGCAACAATTCTTCAATGGCACAATTATAAAATGCATATTCATCGATTTCAACCAATCCGCTTTGAAATTTGACTTCAGATAGATTACTACATTCATAAAATGCTTTTTTACCGATTGTTTTGATTGTCGAGGGAATTTTCACTGATTTTATATTTTTGTTGTTCTTAAATGCATCATCACAAATGGCTACGACATCCTTGCCGTTGCATTTATTGGAAATCACAATGTTTTCGTCGGTACATCTGCCAATAGATTTAACAAAATAGTTCTCGCCATCCTCAGTGGCGTAAAGAATCCCATACGATCCCTTTATTAATCCGCAAACAGTACACTCACCACTTTTGTTGTTTTGATGTCCTAATGGATTTTTTATTACCATCTCGGAATATATACAGTTCGGTTCGCTACAAAGCATTAAGGTTCTGCCCTTTTCTTCACAGGTTGGCTCTGAATATACCTGATACACCATTAGCTCGTGCTCCTCGGTGTGTTCTATTTTCACATTTTCGTTTGTTTGACTTTGTCTGCTTAATGAATGAAAAATTATTGGAACTAATGCACAAATCAAAACAACTGCTAAAGATGTAACCACTATAAAAAGCGAGTATCTTTTTTCTTTTTTTGTTGAAGTGTTTACAGAAACATCGCACGGTGTGTCAATAATACTTAATTCATCAACATCTATGTTTTCGTTTTCCGCTTCATTTTCAAAAATAGAAACATTGTCATTTAAAAGCACATCATAGGAAATTTCAAATATTTCTGCAAGCTTTTTAATTTTATCAATTTCCGGCAAGCATGCTCCTGACTCCCATTTATAGATTGCTTGCCGAGAAACATTCAGCTCCTTAGCTAATTTATTTTGAGGAATCTCCTTCTTTTTTCTCAAGTACAAAATTTTTTCTGCAAATGTCATTTTGTCACCACCTTATGGCACTTATTTGCGTTTACGCCCTTACAAACTCAAAAGCACAGTGGTCATTTATTGTTTGGCTGTTATTTGTGTATGCGTAAAAGCGAATGCTTTTTTGTTCATTTATATTGTCACTGATTATCCAATTTCCGCTTATTAAAAATTCAAAATTGATTATTCTTGAATCTTTAAAGGCATTCTTTTCTATTTTCGTTAGGCTTTTTCCAGCAATTACACAATTAATTTTGGTTTTTTCAAACGCACATTGTCCAATTGTTTTTAAGCTATTTGGCAAAATCAACGAGTCAATGTTACCGCAACAAGCAAAGCTATTTTCCTCTATTGATATTAGTCCCTCACTAAAAGAAATTTCAGTTAGCATTGGACAGTTGCAAAATGCTTTTTCTCTTATTTCAGTCACAGATGTTGGAATTTTTACATATTCGATTTTTGAGTTAGCAAATGCATTTTCACCAATGGCGGTAACAGGATAGCCTTGATATGTGTCGCTAATTATGATTTTTGTGTCTTTGCAGCTACCGATTGATTTTACATATGCAGTTTTAGAGCTTGTGTCTATTTCATACAACAAATTTTCGCTTTCTTGTACATCACCGCAACGAACGCATTCATATTCCACATACACATGTTGTTTTATGCTTAAGCTTACCTTTTCTCTGTAAATGCATTTTTTACAAGATGCTATTCCCTTTCCTGCTTCCTGACAGGTGGAAGGGATTATAATTTCTGTATATTCAAGAGTATGGTACTCACACATACTATTTAAAAGCGGCACTATAATTGCGCAGGCGATTACGCTGCATAATGCAATCACGATAGATATAGTCGAAATTACAGATAGCTTTTTTCTCTTGTTAGCTTTTACGGTAATAATGCTTAAATTGTCTGATTCAACGGTTAAATTTTTCAGTTCATTGCTTTCGCATATTTGAATGTTTTTTACAGTATTTTCTGTGAGTTGGACAGAATCATTGAGTAATTCATCGCAGGAAACGCCGAAGTATTCGGCTATTGCTTTAATTTTATCGATTTCGGGGACGCTAAGGTCAGCCTCCCATTTATAGACGGTTTGTCTTGAAACTCCCATATGCTTTGCAAGCTGTTTTTGAGAAATTCCTTGCTCGTCTCGCAGCTTCATTATTTTGTCGGCAAATCGCATATAATCACCTCCTTGGTTTTCTGTTATTATTTTAGCACAAGGCTTCAATTTGTGCAATACAATAGACAAAAAACGAGGACAACCTACGGTTTACTCGTAAATTATCCTCGATAATGTGTCTATAATTCCAATATTCTAAAGCTATTGCTTTCGCCCTCGCACATAGCAGGGAGTGTGATATAGGGGATATTATCTATTGTGCTTTCCTTGCCGCTATGGTAGTGTCCTTGAATGACAAGCGATACCTTTTGGCAATTTTTTATAATGTCACGAGCTTGCTCTGCGTTTTTGATAATATGCATTTTATCCACACTTGGGTCAAGATTTTCGTGAACAAGGACTACGCACCTTTTTGTTGAGGTGTTTAATGCGTTTTTTAAAAATTCTATTTGGTGGGGTGGCAAATTGGAGTCGGTCCATTGCACGCCTGCTTTATCAAAGCGAACCATATTGGATCGATAATTGGCGTCAAGTATAATAAAGCTATGAGTGTTTGTTTCTACGGTATAGGGCGGAATTTTGAAGTCTGCTTCCTTTTCCATATCGTTGGCGGTCATTACAAGATAATCGTGGTTACCCGGGACAAGGTAGAATGGAATGTTATAGGATTTTATAAGGCTCATAGCTTCCTTGAAGCATTCTATGATTTGCTCCTTGGTGCTATTTTCGTCGTGGTCGGTCATATCTCCTAAGCAAAATACAATATCCACATTATTTGATTTGAATGCGTTCATTGCTTCTCTTATTTTATTTATTGAAAGCTTTGGACGACGGGTTGGCCCTAAATATTCAGCTTTACAGTAATGGCAGTCAGTAAATAATCCGATTTTCATAATTTGTACCTTTTTTATTTAATTATACCATGTGATTTAAAAATTATCAACCGTTATTGGCTTTTTAGTTCTATTTTTTGGCAAATAGTATAAAAATTTTATTCATTTTGGTTCAAAAATATATAATTTATAAAAATTTAATTTTTTTTCAAATTTCGCTTTACAAATGGCATATGTTTTTGCTATAATACTTATGTTATTTGATTGTTTTAAAATTTTCTATAATATAGAGGAGTGAAAATATTATGAGTCGTATGGTGGGTACTGTATCAAGAGGACTTAGAGCCCCAATTATTCGTGAAGGCGATAATCTTATTGATATTGTAACAAATTCTGTTCTTGAAGCTTCAAAGGATGCAAAATTTGAGGTTCAGAACCGTGATGTTGTCGCTATGACTGAGGCTATCGTTGCAAGAGCGCAGGGAAATTATGCTACTGTTGACGACATTGCTGCGGATGTTCGCGCTAAGTTTGGTGGAGAAACTGTTGGTGTTATCTTCCCTATTTTGAGTAGAAACCGTTTTGCAATTTGTCTTCGCGGTATAGCTAAGGGCTGCAAAAAGGTTGTGCTTATGCTTTCTTATCCATCCGATGAGGTTGGCAACCACTTAATCAGCATTGATATGATGGATGACAAGGGAGTTGATCCATACAAGGATGTTTTAGATCTTAAGACATACCGTGAGCTTTTCGGTTATGAGAAGCATCCATTTACCGGTGTTGACTATGTTGAATATTATGAGGAGCTTATTAAGGGATGTGGCGCTGAGGTTGAAATCATTTTTGCTAACGATCCAAGAGCAATCCTTAACTACACAAAGAATGTTCTTAACTGTGATATTCACTCCCGTTTCCGCACAAAGCGTCTTTTAAAGAATGCAGGCGTTGAAATCAACTACGGTCTTGATGAGATTTTAAACAAATCCGTTAACGGTAGCGGATACAATGAAAATTACGGTCTTTTAGGCTCAAACAAGGCTACTGAGGACAAGGTTAAGCTATTCCCCCGCGATTGTCAAGCTCTCGTTGAAAGCATCCAAAAGAAGCTTTTCGAAGAGACAGGCAAGCTTGTTGAGGTTATGGTTTACGGTGACGGCGCATTTAAGGATCCTGTTGGTAAGATTTGGGAGCTTGCCGATCCAATTGTTTCTCCTGCTTACACTGCCGGTCTTGAGGGCACACCAAATGAATTAAAGTTAAAATATCTTGCTGATAATGATTTCGCTAATCTTTCAGGTGATGCTTTGAAGGAAGCAATCAAGGAAAAGATTATACAAAAGGACGGTAACCTTGTTGGTCAAATGGCATCTGAGGGTACAACTCCAAGACGCTTAACAGACCTTATCGGTTCACTTTGCGACTTAACATCAGGTTCAGGTGATAAGGGTACGCCTATTGTTTACATTCAAGGTTATTTTGATAACTACACAACTGAATAACACTTATTAAGGCTATTGCGAAAGTAATAGCCTTTTATTTAATAAAATTATAAAAAATGAAAAAACATCTTGATTTTTGCAAACAATTGTGATATACTATCGTGGCAATAAGGAGAATTCGCCTAGTTGGTCGAGGGCGCACGATTGGAAATCGTGTAACCGGTAACACGGTTCCAGAGTTCGAATCTCTGATTCTCCGCCAAATAAGAAACCTTGGGGCTTTTGCCTCAAGGTTTTTTATTATGCTTTTTGCGTACCTCAAAATCGTGTAACCGTTTTACCTACTTTTTTGGGGGCTTTTGAAACACTTGCAAGCAAGCGTCCTGCATATCTATACAACAGTGGGAATATAAGTCCAAGGTTATATCAACCGAGCTGTGCCCCAGCACTGTTGATACAATCTTGGGGTTGATGCCGTTCTGCATCATAATTGTTGCATAGCTATGCCTTAGGTCGTGAAATCGTACTCGTGGGAGTCCGAGTTCACGCAGCTTCTTTTTTAGCCTTTTGTTGATTGCGTTAGGGGTGAC
>JAFQAM010000173.1 GCA_017416885.1 Clostridia bacterium
AGCTTGCGCTTAATCCAATAGCCTGTGGAAATACAGTAGCGCTGCCTTGTCTTGCCACACCGTGTAAGCACTCATTCCACCAGTTGTATGCAGGTATATTAAGTCTTTCAATCGCAGGCGCATCATAACGCATCTGCGATATCTTTTCCTCGATTGTCATTTTAGAAACTAATTCCTTAGCTCTTTCATAAAAAGTCATATTTATTCTCCTATAATTATATTTCTTTTTTTATTATACAATAAAACCGTTGATAAATCGCGACAATTATGATATAATTATAAGACAAAATTTAGTTTTTTGCTTGGAGATAATTATGCTATATCAAACACAACATTCCATAATAGGCGACAAGGTAACGCTTGAAAGCGGAAGCAACCTTAATTTTCCAAACCATATCCATAATAGCTTTGAAATTATAATTGCAAGTGACGGCGAAATGGAGGTAACCGTAGCCAACAAAAAATATACCGTTTTGGGAAATGAATGTGTTTTGGTTTTTCCAAATCAAATCCACGAAATTAAAACGGAATCATACGCCAAGCATGTTATTTTGATTTTCTCGCCTCAGCTCGTCAGAGCGTTCAGCAAAAAATTTGAAGCCCATATCCCCAAAAGCAATAAGTTTACCTTAGATAGCTTTTATATTGACAAAATTTCCAAGTTAAATAGCAAAAATACCACCGTAGAATTAAAGGGACTTTTATATACAATTTGCGGCGAATTTGATAAAAATGCAGAGTATATCGAATTTAAGGGAGACGGACAAAATTTGCTTTTTAAAATTTTTAATTTTGTAGCAGAAAACTATAAGAAAAAATGCTCTCTATATGAGCTATCAAGGGAAACTACATATAATTATGTGTATCTCTCTAAGCATTTTTCAAAAAATACAGGTATGAGCTATACCGAATATGTTTGCCGCTTTCGCGTAAATGAGGCGTGCTATCTTTTAATGAACACAAGCAGCACCATGCTTGATATAGCATATGAATGTGGCTTTGATTGCTTAAGAAGCTTTAATAGAAGCTTTAAATCAATACTTGGCATATCCCCAAGCGAATACAGAAAACAAAAAGCTAACAAATAAAAAGAACAGAAATCGCAATTTCTGTTCTTTTTATTTATTGCTCTACGCAGTTATTATATATTATTGTGTCAGGAGTGTCAGATGATTTACCGTAGTTAATATACTTAACATTACCGCTATCAATTATATAGCCCGCCATATAAAATTCCACATCCTTAACATCTGTTTCGGGAACTCTATCACCGTCAAGATCGACAGTTAAATCCCAATTGCCAACGATTTTAAAATCTGCGCATAGATATCTTGTAATTAGCTCATTGTCAGCTTGATTTTGAGTCCATTTTAATAAAGTAGCCTTTATAACATTATTAGTTCTTTCCTTGCCGTTTTCGTCAAGTGGCATATCTTTGTTAAGAAATTGCTTTACTGCCACCACGAAGCCAATCTCAATCTCACCACCGGTAACAGCAGCATATTCATCAAGAGCATCATAATTTACGCTATAACCGAATGTAAGACCGTCGCCGTTAATCTTTGTAGAAACTCCCTTGAACTCATAAATTATAGCATCAACCTCGGTTACATAAGGATTTTTGCTATATTTACAATTTTCATTTGAACAAAGCTGACTTTTTACGCCCTTAGCAAGATAGTTAGTATATTGAATTTCAGTAGTAAAATTATGAATAGGATTTTGTGCTTGCACTAATTGACCGCAATTTGTACATATACCTGCGCAAGGATTTTGATTATTCACATCAAGAGTATGATTACCGTCATAAAGTGTATCGCAAATATTTGTACCGGAAATAATATATCTGCCCTCAGTGTAGCTTGCAGGATTTGCTATATAATCATCATAAGTAATAATAGCGCTTGCGCCGATTGCATCCTTAACGCCGTTTAAATATTCGGTGTTTGTTGTTACAAAGAAGAAATATTTACCTATTGATTTGAAATTGAGAGTCTTGCCACCGTCAACACACTCATAGAAGTTTTCCTTAAAGGATGTTAAATCAATGGAAGGATTATTTCCTAAAATATATACATTTGTAAGCTTATTGCAGTTTGAGAAATTGCGCTGTCCCAAGCTTGTTGTATTACCTAAAATATAGATGCTCTCAAGCTTTGAGTTGTCCTTGAAGTTATCAACGCCAAGAGTTGTGATGTTTTCGGGGAATATAATTTCCACCATTGAAGTATTTGCAAAGCGCCAATTATAATTTTTTGAGCAGGCAAGACCGTAATTAACGACAGGAGCGAATCTGATTGTGTGAAGATTTACACAGTTATAGAAGTTTCTTTCGCCACCAAAGCCGCCTGTTAAATTGGTGCAAACTGTAAGGTCAACCAATCTCAAATTAGAGCTACCTTGGAAAAACTTAGCGCAGTCATTAAGCTCCTCGTGAAAATAAATGTACTGAATATCACTGCACTTGAATCCACTATGCAACCAAATGAATCCCTTAAGACCTCTCATATTGAAAATAACAACCTGAAGATTATCCTCCGTATAGGTTGTGTATTTTTCTGCTGCCTCATCGTAAATAAAGAAATTAATATTTGTGAGCTGATTACCGCTTGCGTTAGTGTAAGTAACATAATCGTCATTGCTTGCGTTTTGCTCATTACGGTTATTAGGAACAGATTTGTAAATATTCTTGCCCTCGCCGTCAACTCCGCTGACATACCAAATCAATGGATTTTGATTTTCATCGTAAATCGGAAGAACAGTGCCATCTGCAAGAATTGCTTTCTCGTCATAATTAACAGTAGCAAATGCAGAAATCGCAAAAATACAGGCGAACATTAAAATGCCAATGGATAATAATAAAAGCTTTCTTTTCATTTTTTGTCTCCTTTTTTAAAAATTAGATTATTATCTAAATTTATGATATACCAATTTTAAAAAAGATGCAAGACAAAACATATATGAAATATAGACAGATTTTAGCCTGTTTTTATCAAAAGGCGCTTGTTATAAGTCAAAAATTGTCTACCTGATATTAATAATGCTTAATAATTCCGCAAAGCTGTCTTGCTTCCTGCTTTGTGGCAAGTCTGATAATTCCGTTTCTGACTAAAATGAAAAGTGAATATCCAATATAGTCATCGTCGCCATAGAAGAATGGCTCATAAACAGAATAACCGTCCCATTTGATTGATTTTCTTATGCTATCATATCCGTGATGCTGCGCAAATGCTCTTATCTTGCTTTCCATAGTGAATTTCCTTTCCTGATTTAAATATGTAAATTGAATTATATCGCTCAGATTCTGTAAGCTGATTATGCAACTGCTTTTTAATTCGCTTTTGTGATTACGCTTTGATTATATCACCCTATCGCAATTCTATCAATAGATGGCTGTACCGTTATAGGGACACCATAAGATTGACCGAAAAGCCATACTATGCTAATATAAGAGTGTAAACAAAATACGAAATCATAGCGAGGTAAAAACAATGAAAACAAAAAATGTGATCGGCTACGAAAAAGTTTTAGGCAAATCCTTAAAGGGCGGCGACTATTTTGAAATCTTTTATTATAACAATGACAACGAATCGTGCCCAAAGAATAATGCCACACGATGCATTATCTATGAAAAGATGAACAACGGTTCAATTGTTCACACGATATATTCATCGCTATAATAAATCAAAAGTCTTGATTTAAGGACAAGCATATGCTATAATTGAATTAATCAAGTATAGAGGTGCTAAATATGACTTCCGAAATATCAAGAAAAATCAAGCTTTTAAAATTATGGGAGCTTTTAAAGCAGGAAACTGACGAAAAGCACCCAATGGGAACTCAAACAATTATCAAGAGGCTTAAAGAGCAGGGCATTGAGGTTGACAGAAAAATCTTATATAAGGATATAGAGCTGCTCAACCAAAACGGCTATGAGGTTTTATGCACCCGTTCAACAAGCAATCAGTATTATGTAATGGACCGTTCCTTTGATACTGCCGAGGTTCGCGTGCTTATGGACGCAGTTCAAGCCGCCGCCTTTATTACCGAAAAGAAAACGGAGGTCCTGCTTGATAAGGTTTCCGCTCTTGCAGGAAGCAAGCGAGGCGAGGTTTTGAAAGGCAATATTACCAAATTCAGCACAGTAAAAAGCACAAACGAAAATATCTACTATTTGATTGACAGTATAGTAGATGCTAAAGAGGACGGCAAGAAAATCCGCTTTAACTATTTCGATTATGGACTCAACAGAGAGAAAATATTCAGAAAATACAAAAAAGATGAAACTAAGGACAGATATTACACCGTAAATCCTGTTGAAACAGTATTTAATAGCGATCAATATTACTTGATTTGCTACGATAATTACCACAAAAACCTTATCAATTACAGAATTGACCGTATGGAGAATATCCAAAAGCTTGACAGTGATATAGAGGTGTTTGACTGGCTCAAGGAAAAGGACATATCAAAATACAAGCGCCAACAGTTTAATATGTTTAGCGGCGAGGTTAAAAATGTTACCTTCATTGCCGATAGAGGACTTATTGATGTGATATTTGATAAATTCGGCTCACAGGTTGAAATGAAGGAAACACCTGAGGGCAAGCTGAAATGTACAGTTGAGGTACAGGTGGGAGCTATGTTTATTGCGTGGCTTTGCTCGTTTGGAAGTCAATTAAAGGTAGTGTCCCCTCCAACCGTAATAGCAAAGGTTAAGGAGCATTTAAAAAATACTATGGAGCAATATGATGATTAATCATATTAAGGAGTATATATGGCAAAAAAATTAGACGGAAAATTAGTAGTAGGAATTTCCTCAAGAGCATTATTTGACTTGGAGGAAGAAAACAAGATATTTGAAACACAGGGACTTGAAGCCTATATAAAATATCAGGAGGAGCACGAAAATGATATTTTAAAGCCGGGACCTGCATTCCCTCTTGTAAAAGCGTTGCATAATTTAAATTGCGAGGAAAAGAAGCTGACAGAAATTATTATTATGTCAAAGAATAATACCTCAACAAGTATGCGTATTTTTAACTCAATAAAGCATTACGGTCTTGATATTACAAGAGCCGCATTAGTCAGCGGAATGTCAATTGCCCCATATCTTAACGCATTTAAAACCGATTTGTTTTTATCAGCAAGCGAGGAGGATGTACAAGAAGCCATCAATGCAAATATTGCCGCAGGCATAATTTGTACAGGTAACGGACTTCCCATAAATGCAGATGAGGAAATTACACAAATCAAAATCGCATTTGACGGAGACGCAGTAATTTTCTCCGACGAGGCGGAAAAGGTATTCAAGGAAAAGGGCTTGGTTGCATTTGAAGAGCATGAGGAGAAAAACGCAAAAAACCTTCTTCCCGAGGGACCGTTTGCAAAGCTTTTAAAAACTATTTCACTTGTTCAAAAGCAATTTGATAATCCCGACCAGATTCCAATCAGAACCGCTCTTGTAACCGCAAGAAACGCCCCCGCTCACGAAAGAGTAATAAGAACGCTTCGCGCGTGGAATGTCCGTATAGATGAAGCATTCTTTATGGGCGGAATAGAAAAGAGCGAAATATTAAAGGCATTCGGCGCTCATATTTTCTTTGATGACCAGACAGTCCACACCGAGCCTGCATCAAAATTGGTGCCTGCCGCAAGAGTGCCATACAAAACATCTAATTCGGAGAATTGATGTTTTGCAGTGGTTAGTAGTTAGCAGATACAAATTTTTAAAAAAACAATAAAAATTTATTGTAACACGATAAATTTATGTTGACAAAATAAGCGCTACGATATATAATTAAGATGTAAAATTTTATATTAGGAGACTAAAATGAAAAACAGCTTAATTATTTTAATTAAAGTAGCGCTTATTATTTTGCTTATAGGTGTTATAGCATTATGCGTATTTTGGCTACCAAGCTTAGTTGACTATATAGGCAGCCACATTGAAAGCCAAGAGCAATTTAATACTGTCAAAATTTTAATCTATACAGCAAGCATAATTTTATCATTATCATTAATCACAGTATTTCTATTAGGCTTTAAATTTTTGCCCGAGCTTAAAAACGATACAATTTTCCATAAGAAAAATGCAAAGCTCATTAAAACTATATCTATAATCCTCTTTTCAGCGTGCGGACTATTCAGCCTGTGCGTTATAGGGCTTTTTCTTATGGGCGAGCTGATTTTATCCCCTGCATTATTATTTGTTGATGCGATCGGAGTAATAGTAGCGCTTATGCTTTTTGTGTTATCTAAGTATGTTGATAATGCCTCAATACTGAAGGAGGAGGTTGATGCAACGCTATGATTATATTTAATATTGATGTGATGCTTGCCAAAAGAAAAATGAGCGTAGGCGAGCTTGCCGAAAATGTAGGCTTTACTATGGCAAATGTCTCACTTTTAAAAAACGGCAAAATAAAAGCATTAAAAATATCAACACTAAATAAGCTATGCAAGGTGCTTGACTGTCAGCCCTGCGACCTTCTTGAATATGTTGAGGGAGAGGATGACGAGGATGCATAGTAAAATATACGATGTAGTAATCGTAGGCGCAGGACCCGCAGGCTCATTTTTTGCAAGAGAATTAGCCATGAATAAGCCTGAATTTAAAATAGCATTAATCAACGGTCAAAGCAAAGAAAACACCAAGCCCTGTGGCGGTCTTTTATCCCCATCCGCGCAAAAGCTATTTGCAAAATACAACCTGACTCTACCAAACTCTGTATTGGCAGATCCACAGATTTTTTCAGTTGAAACAATAGACCTTAATACAAAATGCGTGCGCCACTACCAGAGGCATTATTTGAATATGGACAGATACCTGCTTGATATGTATCTATTATCACTTGTGCCACAAAATGTGGATGTAATATGCGACCGCTGTATAAGCATAGAAAAAGACAACAATTTATACAAATTAAAGCTTAAAAACACCGACCTGTGTGGATTATCCATAGTGGGCGCAGACGGCGCAAGCTCAATTGTAAAAAATAGCTTTTTTAAGAAAAAAGCATACAGATATACCTCGATACAAGGCATATATAGATGTAATAATCCACACCTTCCTCATTATTCTTGCATTTTTGATAGGAAAACAAGCGATAGCTGCTCCTGGACCATACGCAAAAACGGTTATTATATTTTTGGCGGAGCATTTAAAACCAAGGGTTGCAGAGAAGCATACGAAAAGCAAAAAGCAAATCTTGAAAATTTTCTTGGATACAGCTTAGGCAAGCCCGAAAGAATAGAAGCCTGTATGCTTACAAGCCCAAAAAAATTAAGCGATTTTTTTGTAGGCAAAAAAGAAATATACCTAATAGGCGAAGCCGGTGGCTTTATAAGCGCAAGCTCCTTTGAGGGCATAAGCAATGCAATACAAAGCGGCAGATTACTTGCAGAAGCATACTCAGAGGGTAAAAACCATAAGGAAATTTTAAAATTGTACAAAAGGAAAACAAGAAAGCTAAAATTAAAGCTCTTTCTTAAAATCCAAAAAAGAAAGATACTCTGTTCGCCGTTTTTGCGCTTTCTTATAATGAAAAGCGGAATTAAGAGTGTTAAGTAGGATGTGGGGTGTAGGATGTAGTCCTCTCATTTTGCGAAGCAAAATATATCGAAAATCGCAAAGCGATTTATATCGAAACTGCAAAGCAGTTATATCGAATTTCACGCAGTGAAATATATCGAATTTGCGAAGCAAATATATCGAGTGCGAAGCACAGTTTAGGGTGTAGGGTGTACTCCTCTCATTTTGCGAAGCAAAATATATCGAAAATCGCAAAGCGATTTATATCGAAACTGCATAGCAGTTATATCGAATTTGCGAAGCAAATATATCGAGTGCGAAGCACAGATTAGGATGCAGGATGTACTCCTCTCATTTTGCGAAGCAAAATATATCGAAAATCGCAAAGCGATTTATATCGAAGCTGCATAGCAGTTATATCGAATTTGCGAAGCAAATATATCGAGTGCGAGGCACGGTTTAGGATGTACTCCTCTCATTTTGCAAGACACACTTTAAAATTCATAAATTATCCGAAAAGCATATAAAGAAAGGAAACAAAATGAAAAAACTTAATTTCAACAAAAATTGGCTATTTAGCCTAAATGACGGAGAAAAAACGGAAATAAATTTACCTCACGATTTTTCCATTATTCAAAAAAGACTACCTAATGCAAAATCAAACCAACACGGCGGATTTTTTCAAGGCGGTGTAGGTAGATATGAAAAGAGCTTTAGGGCAAAGAAAAATAAAAAATATTTCTTTATGTGCGACGGCTCATTTGGACTTACCGAGATATATGTAAATGCAAGCTCAGTGTTTATAAATAAGTATCCCTATAACACATTTTATGTTGATATCACCGATTTTTTAAGATATGATAAGAACAATGAAATTGTAATAGTTGTAAATAACTCTCACCAACCAAACGCAAGATGGTACACAGGCTCAGGTATTTACAGAGATACATATTTGTTGGAATGTGATAACGCATACTTTAGCCCACTTGGATTGTTTGTCAAAACAGAAGCGATACAAAATGACACAGCATATATGTCAGTTGAATGCGATGTATATTTAGAGAAAAAAGGCGAGGGAGTGTTGGAGTTTGAGGTTTTTGAAGACGGAAAGAAAGCGCCTGTCCACACCTTTAAAAAATATGTATACAGCGAGCAAGGTAAAAATACAATAATATCTAAGTTCCAAATCGAAAATCCAAAAATTTGGGACACCGATACACCAAGTATGTATAGCATAAATGCAAAGCTAAATTATAACGGAATTACAGACACAGATAAAAGCGCTTTTGGTATAAGAACTGTACAGATTGACAGTAAAAACGGCTTTATTCTAAACGGAAAATCAATTAAGCTTCGTGGCGGATGTGTTCATCATGACCAAGGTGCAGTAGGCTCACGCACATATGCGCAGTGCGAATACCGTCGCGTAGCCAAGCTGAAGGAAGCAGGCTTTAATGCTCTCCGTTGCTCACACAATCCACAGTCCCGGCATTTCTATGATGCATGTGACCGTCTCGGCGTTCTTGTAATGGATGAGCTTTTTGACTATTGGACCGAGGGTAAGCAGTTAGAGGACTATCACTCATATTTTGGCGACAACTACGAAAAATGGATAGAATTAATTGTAAAGCGCAATAGAGTCCATCCGTCAATCGTAATGTATTCAACAGGCAACGAGATCCCACAAAAGGCGGGCAGAGGCTACGGCTATCGTATAGCAAGAAATATTGCTGACAACATAAGAAAATACGACACATCACGCCCTCTTTCTCACGGTCTTTGCAGTTTATGGGACAATAGTGAAGCATACGAAAAAGAAAAAGCGGAAAACGATTTTTCTGCTGATAAAATGGACTATTTTTCTGAAGCGACAAAAATTACAGCCGATACTGTGGATATAATTGGCTATAATTATCTTGAATACCGACTTGAAAAGGATCTTATAAGATTTCCAAATAGAGTATTCTTAAACACAGAAACATTCCCCCAATGCGCATATACAACCATAAACCAATTAAAGAACAATCCAAGAATTGCAGGCGACTTTGTATGGACCGCCTATGACTATTTTGGAGAAACCGCAATAGGACATACCGAACATACAGACAATGAAGAAGGACCGTTTATGCTTGATTATCCTTATCATATTGCCAACTGTGGCGATATCGATATTCTCGGTGTCAGGAAGCCTCAATCCTACTATCGCGA
>JAFQAM010000174.1 GCA_017416885.1 Clostridia bacterium
AAGGGACTTAACAAGGTAGGCGTATATCCGACAATTAAGCACTTTATGGCAAATAGCCAGGAATGGTACAGACACACAGGCGACTCCATTATTTCCGAGCGCGCCATTCGTGAAATTTATGCCCGCCCATTTGAAATTGCAGTTAAGGACGGAAATGTTAAGTCAATTATGACCGCATATAACTCAATTAACGGCTATCACGCAGCATCCAACTATGACCTTACAAAAACAATCCTTCGCGACGAATGGAAATATGACGGCTTCGTTATGACTGACTGGTGGGCGCATATCACCAACCTTGACGGTACAACAAGCACAAGCGACTTTGCAAGTATGGTAAAGGCGCAAAACGATATCTATATGGTTATGGAAAATGCCAAAAATAACAAGGATAATTTAGAAGCAAGCCTTGAAAACGGATATCTCACAAGAGCAGAGCTTCAATTCTGCGCTGAAAATATTTGCAATTTTGCAATGAACACTCACGCATATGAGCGCTTTAAGGCTAATGGCTTCAAGTATGATATAAGCGATCTTGATACATCAAATATGTCAGTTGTTGCATCATTTGAGAATGTTTCTCTTGATACACCGATTGATGTTAAGTTTGAAAAGTCAGGTAAATACATTGTAGAAATTGAATTTACATCTCCACTTACATCACTTGCGCAAATCGCAGTTAATTTAAATGTAGATTTAGCAGGCGCTTGTACATTGATTTCCAAGGGCACAGACGGCGGAGTAGGTGTTATGAGATCCAATGTCTCAATTATGAATTGGGCTAAAAAGATAGTTCTCACATCAAAGGCAGATGTTTCAATCAAGAGCGTTAAATTCCTCATATGAAACGCAAAACAATTATAAAGCTATCCATTACCGCAATAATCATAGTATTACTTGCGGTAATGCTATTTATAGGAAATAATATGATAGAAGTAACTACTTATAAAATCACAAGCGAAAAAATCCCCACAGAATTTCAAGACTTCAAAATAGCTCAGATTTCCGATTTCCATAATAAAAAGAATAATGAAGAAATTTTAGAAAAGCTAAAGGAAGCAAGCCCCGATATAATAGTCATAACAGGCGACTTTATAGACTCGCGTAAAACAAAAACGCAAATCTCACTTGATTTTGCCAAGGAATTAATTAAAATCGCGCCCTGCTATTATGTTATAGGCAATCACGAAGCCCGACTGACTGAGGTATATCCTGAATTTGAACAGGAGCTAATAAAAATCGGTGTAACCGTCCTTCGTAATCAATCGGTCAAGCTTGAAAGAAACGGAGAAAAAATTACCTTAATCGGCATTGACGATCCAAGATTATTATATAAAAAGGATAGTACCGAAAAGGCCTGTCAAGTTATTAAGGATGAATTATCTACTATTAATTATAATGGCTACACGGTTTTGCTTTCCCACCGCCCCGAAGCATTTAAGGAATATGTTAGTGCAGAAATAGACTTAGCATTAACAGGCCACGCCCACGGCGGTCAGGCAATTTTGCCATTTATCGGCGGTATAATAGCCCCCAACCAAGGACTTTTCCCTAAATACTATAAGGGCATCCATCAAGAAAACAACACGCAAATGGTAGTCAGCCGCGGTCTTGGCAATAGCCTTTGCCCAATCCGCTTTAACAACCGCCCGGAAATAGTAATCGTTGAATTGGCTTCGCATTAATTTAAAAAAGTCGCAATCGAAAATTTATAAAATTAACAACGGAACGATAGCTCTTTTTAAGCTATCGTTCTGCTTTTTTGTACTGTATTCAATAAAAAATATGAATAATATTCACAAATATACAACAAATATTCACTGCGTTATGTATGAAAAATGCTTGATTATCCGTGTTTTTGAAGCTACGCATTAATATAATTAAATATTTTCAAATATTTTCAAAAAACCACTTGACAAATGGATAAATAGGCATTATAATAACATTCGTTAAAAATGAATATTTTTTCATTCGGAGGAAAATTAAAATGGATAAGACAAAAATTAAAAAGGTAGTACTTGCATATTCAGGCGGACTTGATACATCAATCATTATTCCTTGGCTTAAAGAAAATTATAACAACTGTGAAGTTATTGCAGTTTCAGGTAATGTTGGTCAGGCAAGTGAATTAGAAGGTCTTGAAGAAAAAGCTATTAAAACAGGTGCTTCTAAACTTTATGTGTTAGATTTAACCGAAGAATATGTTAATGATTATATTATACCAACCATGAAGGCCGGCGCCGTTTATGAAGAGTATTTGTTAGGTA
>JAFQAM010000175.1 GCA_017416885.1 Clostridia bacterium
GCCCGACACAACAAGCGCCAAAAACGGCGGCTTTAAATCCTGGTATGTTAAGTAGTTTGCAGCCACATGTCCCTTGATGTGATTAACAGGCACTAACGGAATATTATTTGCATAAGCCAAGGACTTTGCAAAATTAACCGCAACTAAAAGCGCGCCAATAAGACCGGGACCGTTAGTTACGCAAATTGCGCCGATTTGCTCAAGGGTTACACATGCCTTGTCAAGCGCCTCATATGTTATATTTGAAATAGCCTCAATATGCGCGCGGCTTGCAATCTCAGGCACAACACCGCCGTAAAGCGCGTGAATGTCAACCTGTGAGGCTATAATATTTGACTTGATAATTCGTTTGTCCTCTGTCATTTCCAAAACCGCGCAGGCAGTTTCGTCACAGGAGGATTCAAAAGATAGTATATACATTTAAGCTCCTTTCAGTCACTTTAGGGGATAGGGGATAGGGACACGCAACGCATTGCGTTGCATTTCAAGTATTTGCAAAAGCAAATACATTTCAAGAAATTGCGAATGCAATTTCATTTCAAGTGCGTAGCACATTTCATTCTGCGAAGCAGACGTTTTGCAGTTAGCCGTCAGCAGATTTTCTTTCTAAATTGTATGGGCGACAAAGTCGCAATCACAACGAAGTTGTGTATATCATCATTCCACAGGAATGTATATCACCAATCCGTAGGATTGTATATCATCACATAAAGCGTGTATATCATCAACCGCAGGTTGTATATTAGAATGTCAAAGACATTCTAATGGCATCCTCAGTTGGCTCCTTATAATGATTTTTAGATACCCCTGTGTCGATAAAACCGTATTTTTTGTATAGTGAAATTGCCACAGAGTTTGATTTTCTTACCTCTAAATGCACACAGGTGGCGCTGTTTTTCTTTAGCTCCTGTATCATAACGGACATAAGCATATTGCCAATTGATTTACCGCGATATTCGGGCAGAATGCCAATATTAATAATATCAGCCTCGTCTGCAATCAGCATATAGCCAATATATCCCACAGCTTTTTCGTCAATTTTCGCAACATAAAAATAATAAATGCTACTGTCAAGGTAATTTATAAAATCATCTTTTGTAAAGCTTCCGCCAAAAACAATTTTATCTATTTCAGCAAGTGAGATAGCATCGCCTTCAGTCATTTTTGAAACAGTTATTGCCATATTAATAGCCGAAAACTCCCGATAAGCTGTCGTCGTCCTCAATCCAATCGTTTACATCAATTTCCGTATATTCAAGCTTATTGTTTCTGATTACAACTTTTGAAATGCCTGCATTGATAACCTGTCTTTTACACATCATACAGCAGTTCATTCCGCCGATAACCTCGCCTGTTTTTGGATCGGTACAGCAAAGATAAAGAGTGCTGCCCAGCATTTGCTCTCTTGAAGCGGAAATAATCGCATTTGCCTCTGCGTGAATGCTACGGCAAAGCTCATATCTTTCGCCTCTTGGAATACCAAGCTTGTCTCTCATACAAACACCAAGGTCGTTGCAGTTTTGTCTGCCTCTCGGAGCGCCGTTGTAGCCTGTTGATACAATAACATCATTTTTTACAATGATAGCGCCAAAGCGGCGTCTTAAGCAGGTGCTTCTTTGAGATACTGTCTCTGCTATATCTAAATAGTAATTGGTTTTTGAAACTCGTTCCATGATTTTAACTCCTTTGTCGTTAAATAGTGGTCAGTGGTCAGTAATTTGTTTATGGCTATAACTCAATTTTAAAATAGCCTTGTCGCGTTGCTTTAGTATAAGCAATATGCTGATCACTGACCACTGACGGCTGACCACTCAAAATAGCAGCGAGATGCTATTTTGAAAAATCAAATACAACCTTTTTATTTTCGTCTAATTTGAGAATTGCATCGAAATTATTGCCTGCTTTAGAAACAAAGCCCGTCAGCTTTTCGGTTGCTCCCTTGGTTAAAATTGAGGCAACATCCTCTTTTGTTATCTCTCTGCCGCAAATTGTACCGCCAATAGAGAATTTACATCCGTCCTTGTATTTATTGCAGCCATAGCCAAAGCGCGTGGTTACTATATTGCCGTCGCACAGAGGACAAGCGCCAATTACCTCACCGACAGGATTTGCGCTATCGACTTGATTTTCAAACTCTGCGTTTTCAATAACTGTTTTATCACCGTCAAGACGCAAAACAGCAGAAAACTTACTTTTATTTCTTGCTACAAAGCCGTAAATTCTTTCCGTTACTCCGTTTTCAAGCAATGCTTTTACCTGTGCAACCGATATAGGTCTATTACAGATGCTTTTCCAAACTACGAACTTGCAGCCTTCCTTGTATTTGTTACAGCCATAGCCCTTTGAGCCGATAACTATATCACCGCCGCAAAGCGGACATTTGCCAATTACATCGCCTGCAATACCTGTGTTATTCTCGGCAGTTGATGCCACATCAAACACATTTTGTATTTCGTTTTTGGCAAGCTCAACGCTATCGTCAATGGAGCATTCGCCGCGGAAAACTCGCTTTAATGCTTGACCTAACTCGCTTGTCTTGTATTTATCCATAATAATGCCCATTTGAGATAGCGACTCAATAAGGTATTCGCCCACAGGCAAAATGTGATATACATCCTTCTTTAATTGAATATATTCGCTCTTGCAGGCATTTTCGATAATACCCGTTCTTGTTGCCTCTGTGCCAAGCTCAAGTCCCTCAAAAATTGCCTTGTAGTCCTCATCGTCATTTTCGTCAGCCTGAGCCTTATCCTCTTTAAAAGGATTTTTTAAGTAGTTATTTAATGTTTCAATTGTATAATGCTTAGGCGGTGATGTCATTTTTTCAACAGGCTTGAATAATGTATTTACCTTGTCGCCCTTTGAAAGCTTAGGCAAAATTTTGTCCTTTTGCGTAGGCTCCTCAAATTTTGTCCAGCCCTTTTCTAAAATAACAGTGCCCTTCAGCACAAATTCCTCGTAGTCGCCTATCTGGATTTTAATTTCATTCTTTTCAACCTTACATTCCTCGGAGCAGAATACAGCCACAAACCGTCTGAAAATCGTGGTATATACCTGTCTTTCCTTTTCCGTCAGCTTTTTAGGATCGGGAATTTTGTAGGTCGGAGTCAAAGCAGAGTGAGATTCAATCTTTGAATCGTCAAAAATAGATTTAGAAAAACGAAATGCAACAGGATAGTTCATCTTTGCAATATTTGCAATAATTGATTTCATTTTTCCCTGCTCAGCGGTTGCCAAATACTCGGAGTTAGTACGGGGATATGTAACATATCCGTCCTCGTAAAGCTTTTGCACCGTGTTAAGCGAGTCATCCATTGACATTTTATATTTTTTACCTAAATAGCTTTGCAATTTAGAAAGCGAAAACAGCTTAGGCGGATACATTGTATCCTTTTTTGTTTTTACTGAGGTTACTATGGCATCCTCTTTATTGTAAAGGGTGCACATATTTTCCGCATCCCCGTGCTCCTTTTCGGAAAACTTTAATTTTGAGTTTAACTCAACAATTTCTCCGTTTGTTTCCTCACGGGAAGCAATCATATAATATTTTTGTGGGACAAAATTGCGGATTTCCATATCCCTGTCGTAAATTGCCTTAACAATAGGCACAATTACTCTGCCCACACGAAGCAGCTTGCCTGTTTTAATAGAAGCAAATCTTGTAAGATTTACACCGTAAAGCCAGTCAATATATGTTCTTGCAAGACCTTCGTTTGCAAGATTGTCATATTCCGTTTCATCCTTCATTTCGGTAAGACCTGCGCTTATAGTCTCAGGAGTCTGGTCGGGAAGCCAAAGCCTTACAAATGATTTATTACTCTGTAATGCGTGGTCAACGCAAAGACGCACAATAATTTCTCCCTCGCGGTCAGAGTCTCCCGCGTTTACAACAGTGTCAACATCGTTTCGGTTACATAGATATTTGATTGTGTTAAATTGCTTTTCAACACCGCTGTCAATGTTTTTGTTAGCGTCCTTTTTAAGCCCGAACTTAAATTTATCGGGAAAGCAAGGAAGATTGTCCATTGTCCATTTCGGTGAATTGGACGGAGAATAGTCCTCAACATCTGCAAGAGAAAAAAGATGACCGAAAGCCCAAGTAACAATATAGTCGCCACCCTCAAAATAGCCGTTTTTCTTTTTCATTTCGTCCTTTTGCAGTCTGCCAATGCCTTGAACAATATTCCTTGCCAAGGATGGCTTTTCGGCTATAATAAGCTTCATTGTTTTTTCTCCTTTCCTCCTCATTTTCGCCAAGCGAAAATATATCGAAAATCGTTTTACGATTTATATCGAAATTTGCGTTAGCGAATTATATCGAATTTTGCAGAGCAAAATATATCGACTTGCGAAGCAAGAAAGCGTAGCTTTTGACCGAAATACAACCTACGGTTGATGATACACATCTTATGTGATTGCGACACTGTCGCAAAAGTCGATACACAATTATCATATCACAAATTTTTCTTTATTTCAAGACACAACTTCTAAATATAGTAAAAACTATAATTTACCAAAAAATGTTGGCACGAAAGCACCAACATTCTTTTTTATAATTCAATATACGCGCAAATTGCATAATGGTCGCTGTAATATTGACCGTTTACGGGAACATCCTCAACTATATAAGATTTTTCACATTTTCCGTCAGTGAAAATATAGTCAATCTTTACTCTTTCCTCTTTGCTTAGCTTGCCAAAATTGTGGAAGGTAGGCTCAAAGCCCTCTGTGCAGTCAATAGCGTCTCTATATGAAAGGGCAGAGGTAATAAGCTTAATTTCAGGTGAGTCAGGCTCTGCGTTAAAATCGCCTGTAAGCACAAATTTTTCATTGTACTGCGAAATTGCCTGAACTAACTGTAATGCGCCTAAATATCTTGCATTTTCGCCCACATGGTCTAAATGCGTATTGATAAATCTGAATGGCTTTTCCACATCATTATGCTTTAAAAGCAAGGATGTGTACATACGGGGACAACCGCTTTGGTCACCGCCGTATCTTGAACCGGGAATAGATGGGGTTAATGATAACCAGATATTTTCACATAATATCATTTCCATCCTGTCAGCGCGATAGCCAATCATCATAGCCTCGCCGTGATATTCGCTATCTCTGCCGCAGCCC
>JAFQAM010000176.1 GCA_017416885.1 Clostridia bacterium
CATTCTTTCGTATGGATTCATTGGCTCAAGAAGCACATTTCTTTGATATTTAAGAGCCTTTTCAGCCATTCTTCTTGCAAGAGCGCGAAGAGCCATTTCTCTTTTTTCTCTGTAATTTTCAATATCAATTACAACCTTAACATATTCCTTGTGGTCGCCCTCGCTCTTTCTTGCTAAGCAAAGGTTTGAAAGATATTGGATAGCATCAAGAGTTTCACCTCTGTGACCGATAAGAGTTGAAGCATCCTTGCCCTCAACTACGATAAGACGGGATACAAAGCCCTTTTCGTTAACGGTCATATCACCTGAAACAGTGCATTCAAGACCTGCATCCTCAACAAATTTCTTTAAGAAATTCATTGCAAGAGTCTTTTCCTCTGCGGTTACCTCGATGTCCTCATCCTTAATCATTTTCTTTTCTTCGTTTTGAGGAGCTTCCTTTGAAGCATTTACAGGAGCGCTTTTCTTTTCTGTCTGTGGCTTCTTTTCAACCTTCTTTTCGTTAACCTTTTCCACAGGCTTTTCAACCTTCTTTTCAGGTTGAGCCTTCTTTTCAGGCTGTACCTTATTTTCAGGCTTTGCCTCTGTATTTTGCTTTGGTTGATTGTTCTTGTTTTGGTTTTGATTTTGATTTTGTTGTGGCTTCTTATTCTTTGGTTTTCTTTCAGGCATACCGTCATCAACTGAAATTCTGATTTCAGCAGGAGTAGCGCCGAAAAGACCTAAAAAGCCCTTCTTACCCGGATTAACAACCTCTTCAAGAGAGATGTCTCCCATTACTGAATATAGCTCGACAGCCTTTTTGTAAGCTTCATCAACTGTCTTGCCTGTTACATTAAATTCTTGCTTCATATAAATATATTCCTTATACTTTAATTGTCCTATTAAGATTATTCATCGTCATCATCGTGATGTAATGAATGATACTCTCTGCCCTCAGGGATGACTCTTTCACCGCCAACTGCAAGCTTGCCCTTCTTGTAATCCTTTTCGGCTTGCTTGTATTCTTCCTCTGTAAAGGTTGGATAAGGCATAGCCTTATGAAGAATAAATTGCTGAATCATTGAAAGAATTGTTCTGAAAATCCAATAAATACCGATAGCGGTAGCAAAGTTAGCTGTTACGAAGAATGTCATAAGAGGTAAAACATACATCATAATCTTCATAGAGCCGTTTGCACCTTGTGTTTCCTGTTGTACGCTTTGATAGTTAAGCTTCTTTGAAACATACTGTGAAAGATACATTAAGCCAAGGTTGATAAGTGGAATAAGAATTAACCACCAAGCGGTTTTTAAAGCACCTAAAGGAGTAACACCTAAGTCAAAGCCGAAAAGGGTTGCGTTAGGAATATCACCGCCGAAGCGCGCCATCATATTTTCAACCGCCTCAAGTACATTTACCCCGTTGGAGTCTAAAAGATTTCCGCTATTTAAAATTGTCTCTCTCCAGCCGTCCTGTGAAAGGCGGTTAGCTAAATCAACCTGGAATGTTGTTGATGCAGGTTGACCGTTGCCACCAAACTCAAGTCCGAAAATTTGAGCTAAGCGGTAGCAGGTAGAGTAGGAAAGACCGCCACAGTATTGAAGCGGACGAATAACAACCCAATAAAGTGGGAAAATGATAATCATTTGTACAAGCATAGGTAAGCAGCCTGCCATAGGGCTTGTGCCTGCCTTTTGTTGAAGCTCCATAAGCTCCTGTTGCATTTTCTGCATTGTCTTTTGGTCATTTCTGCCCTTGTACTTGTTTCTGATTGCCATTTCCTGTGGACGAAGCTTTGCTTGCTTAACCATATTCTTTTGTTGCTTCCAACCAAGTGGGAAAAGCACTAATTGGAATACTAATGCAAACAAAAGAAGTGATACGATATAGTTATGTGTAAGCCAATAACAGCCTCTCATAACATAACCGAATAAAGTTTCTAAAAATTCCATTATTTTTCTCCTAAATTATCCGTTTCCGCGCTTTCGGATATATTTTCTGATACTTCATTTTCTGTATCTTTATCATTAATTATATCCGCATTTTCCTTTGAAATATCAACACAGGTGTTGATATTTTGTCTTTTAAAGGTAAATTTCTCGGGAACAGGATCGTAGCCACCGCGACAAAAGGGATTGCAGCGCAAAATCCGCCATATGCCAAGAAGCATTCCGCGTATTACGCCAAATCTTTCAATCGCCTGTACAGTATAAACGGAGCAGGTAGGCTCAAACCTACAAGCACCGGGGAGTATGGGCGATATATATTTGTGGTAGCCTTTTATAATAAAAATAAAAATCTTTTTCAAATCTTGTTAGTTTTGATTGCTAATAGAATCGTCTATTAAATTCAGCTTGTAAAAGGCTTTTTCAATATCTCTTGCAATATCTGTTGATTTTAAATCAATTGCGCATTGTCTTGCAACTAAAACGATAAGATAGCCCTTTTTTACATTGTGTGTTTTTTCTGTTTGCCTTAAACCCTCACGCAAAATTCTTTTAACACGGCTGCGAACAACAGCGTGTCCTATCTTTTTTGAAACGGTAAGACCGATTCTGTTTACCGCTTCCTTGTTTGGATGAGCTTTTTTAAGCAGCTTTGCTTTTAAATCCTTTAAAGCATAAACTATTACGCCTCTGCCAACGAATTTCGCGCCCTTTTGATAAGCTTTTGAGTATAGATGATTTTCACCTATTGCTATATGCTTCATTTGCTTTTGTCGCCTTCCTTTCCCTTGAATACTATGAAATTTCAGCGTCTCATTTGTTTCAGCCTTGCTTTTTGATTGTTGCTTCCGTAATTTTAACTCTTAAATTCTTAATAATGAATTTTATTTCAAAAATTCTTGCAGGTAGCATTCCTGCACTTTGTCCTTCACTAAAATTTTCATCGCGTAGCGACTTCACTGCGTCAGCGGCTCATTACAAGGTAACTTCACTTGCATAGCAAACTTCACTCCGTAGGAACTTCACATTTTTTAGTGAAGTAATCTGCGATTGTGAAGTTGTCTTTGACAGTGAAGTTGTAAACAATGAAACGCACTGCGTGCAGTTAGTTGCTTCGCAACAGTAAAATGAGCATTAAAAAATCGGGACAACCTAACGGAGTCCCGATTAACAAAAGCCACCGATTAATAAGTTAATCTTGCTCTGCCCTTTGCGCGTCTTCTCTTTAAAACCTTTCTGCCGTCAGCAGTTCTCATTCTTTTTCTGAAGCCGTGCTCCTTTTTTCTTTGACGCTTCTTTGGTTGATAAGTTCTTAACATACTTGCACCTCCTTATTCAAATTGGAAGCTAAATCGCATACGCAATTTGAAAGCTGAATAATAATCTCGAATTTAAGACACGAATATTATACACGCATTTTTTACACTTGTCAAGTATTTTTTTCTATAATTAGTAAAATTTTAAGAATTTCTATATTATTTTTTCTTTTTATTAGTATTTTTAGTATTATTTTTACTAATATTCTTATTATTTACTTTACTATTTGACTTGACCTTAGCGTTGCTTGATCTTATATTTTTCGCTGTTTTTTGGTTTTTTGACGGTTTTTCTTGCTTTTTTGCGCTTTTACCTCTTGTGTCCTGCTTTTTGTCGGGTTTTTTATCTTGCTTCTTATCCTGCTTTGAGTGAGCTTTCATATAATCACTGTTCACTCTCATATCAGGCTTTACAAGACATTTTCCCTCAAAGCCGATTAAGTCCTCGCGGTTAGCCATTTTTAACGCTTCGCGTACTAAATTTCTGTTTTCGGGCTTGCCGTATTGTAAGAGCGCTCTTTGCATCTGCTTTTCACGGTAATCGGTAGGGCAGTACACCTTTTTCATATCAAGAGGATTTATGCCCGTGTAGTACATTACAGTGGATGCAGTTCCGGGCGTAGGATAGAAATCCTGTACCTGCTCGGGATTACAGCCCATATTTTTCAGATACAGAGCTAACTCCACAGCATCATTTACAGTGCTTCCCGGATGAGATGACATAAGATAGGGCACTAAGTATTGCTCTAAGTTAAATTCACGACATAGATCGAAGTATTTTTTGTAAAATTTATTGTATGTAGCAATATCGGGCTTGCCCATATATTTAAGCACATTTGACGAGCAATGCTCAGGCGCGACCTTTAGCTGTCCGCTTACATGCTCGGAAACAAGCTTTTTGAAAAATGTGTCATCCTTGTCGGCAAGCATATAGTCAAAGCGAATGCCTGAACGGATAAATACCTTTTTTACCTTAGGAAGAGCTTGAATTTTATTCAAAAGCTCAATGTATTCCGAATGGTCTGCAATCAAATTTTTGCAAGGCGTTGGCACAAGACATTTACGGTTTGCGCACACTCCCTCGGTTATTTGCTTCTTACAAGCGGGATAACGGAAGTTTGCGGTAGGACCGCCGACATCGTGAATGTATCCCTTGAAATCATCCATCTCGGTAATGAGCTTAGCCTCTTTTAAAACAGACTCAATGCTTCTTGATCTTACGCTTCGTCCTTGATGGAACGCAAGAGCGCAGAAATTACAGCCGCCGAAGCAGCCTCTGTTATGCGTGATAGAGAACTTAACCTCGCTTATTGCAGGCACACCGCCGTCCTTTTCGTACACAGGGTGGTATGTTCTCATATACGGAAGAGCATAGACCTTGTCAAGCTCCTCTCTTTCAAGCGGATATGCAGGGGGATTTTGTACAAGCTTTTTGTTGTCATAATATTCAACAATTGCTTTACCGTAAATAGCATCCTGATTTTTATATTGAATACCGAATGCTCTTGCATATTCCTCTTTATTTTCCTTAATTACATTAAAGTCAAACTCACTTGCAACAGGGAATGAAACCTCATCCTCTCTCTTGCAAAGATAGACACATCCCCTTTCCGAGCGTATCTTTTTAATTGGCACTCCGCGGTCAAGTAGCTTAGCCAATTTCAAAATAATGCTTTCTCCCATACCGTATGTCAAAATATCGGCGCGAGAGTCAACAAGCACGGAACGGCGGATTTTATTGTCCCAATAATCATAGTGAGCAAAACGGCGAAGGGATGCTTCAAGACCGCCAATAATAATTGGCACATCTCCGTATGCTTCCCTTATTCTGTTACAGTAAACTATAACGGCTCTGTCGGGACGAAGCCCCATTTTTCCACCCGGGGAGTAGTAGTCATAGGAACGCTTTTTCTTTGATACTGTATAGTGGGCAACCATAGAGTCAATATTGCCCGCGCTTACAAGGAAGCCGAGCCTTGGCTTGCCAAATCTTTTAAAATCCTCGCAGGATTTATAGTCAGGCTGAGCTAAAACAGCCACATTAAAGCCATTGGCTTCTAAAACTCTTGTAATAATTGCTGTACCAAATGAGGGATGGTCAACATAAGCATCTCCCGATACATAAACAAAATCAGGAGTCGC
>JAFQAM010000177.1 GCA_017416885.1 Clostridia bacterium
CCTCTCTTTTTCTGTTAGTGAAGTTTTCGCTGCCGCGAAAGTGAAGTTGCTATGCAGTGAAGTTTGTGCTACGCACAAGTGAAGTTAAGTTTGCCCATCACTTCGCCATCAGGCGAAACTTCACTCACAAAGTGAACTTCATTATCGAAGATAACTTCACTTGCCCGTAAGGGCAAACTTAGTTAGCGTGAATACTCCGTTAAGAGTATCACGCTAATCGGTGGCATAATTTTTATTTTGCATTTTTCATTTTGCGTGTGGTTTCGTATTTCCTTTGGAAAATTATCTCCGTTGCAAACGCAAGCTTCGTAACAACATTTTCCTTTGTCGGGAAGCAATAAAAGGAGTCATTTTCTGTGGAAATATCGATACAGTCATAAGGCTTTATGTGTGGAAAGTCATATTCAACATGCAAGCTGTTTATTTGAATTGGCTCTCTTTGAATTCTGTATTCTTGACCACGGTAAAAGCCCTCCAACACAAATCCCTTTTCGCTATCGTGAGTAAGTCTTGCCTTGCCCAATGCTTCAAAACGGTTAGTTCTTGGCATTGAATGTACATCTACCTCGTCGCTAAAATAGTAAGTACCGTTTTCAATCTCGATTTTAACCTGCTCCCGTTCCCACTCAAACCAATCGGGAATGTGGCTAAATTCCGTATCTCCATTAATTGCAGAAATTGTTCCATCCTCATTTAACAGATACTCCTTGCCACATTTTTTACATTTTAATGTAGCGCCGCTTGATGTCATTTGAGATTCTGCCATACAGTGAGGACACTTATATAAAATCTTGTGAAGTCCCTCTGCACGGTATTTTTCAGTGATTAAAATTCCGTTTTCCTTTTGATATTTGTATTCGTCATACTCAAACGCTTTTCTTACAATATCATTAATTTCCTGAACTGAAAGCTTTTCGATTTGCTCAGCGGTTAAAATTTGAGTATATGTTGAATAAAGCGGTACCTTTCTTTTCTTTCTGAAATTCCAAAAGGGCGCGTGCAAATAGTTACCTCTATGTATGCATACCACAACAGGCACCCTGTTCATTTTAATTAACTGCCCAAGTGAGTCGGGCAAATATGAAGTTGTGCCGCAAGGAGAATATCTTGCTTCAGGGTACATACAAAGAATATTCCCGCGCTTTAATACCTTGCGTATGGACTTGATTAAATGTATATCCGAGGTGAATTTTCTTGTGCAAATAGCGCCAATCCATTCAAGTAACCAAGCGCGCTTGTAAAAGCCGTCAATATTAACCACATTGTTCACTCTTTTTGGATGTGTGGCAAGAGCGGTAAGCTCAAAGTCAATAAATGACATATGATTGGAAAGCAACATATAAGGCACCTTTAAGAATTCCATATTAATTTTTTCAATTTTCTTTTTCTTAAAAAGCAACGCAAAAAAAGATAGTATCCAAATAAGCCAAGTAAGACACCAAGGTTGTCTTATTGGATATTTTGCAGTTTTGTATCTTTTTTGATTTTTGTAATTTACATCAATATTTTTATTCATATATATCCTTATTCAGTTTATTTTCAGTTTATATTATATAGTAAAAAACTGTAAAAATCAATACTATATTATAATTTGTATATATTGGTTATTGAAATAGACAAGAAAAAATGTTAAAATAGAATAGGAAACGAGGTATATATGATTAGAATTATGTTCGTATGCCATGGCAACATTTGCAGAAGCCCAATGGCAGAATTTATATTTAAAGACCTGATTAAAAAAGAAAATCTTGAAAACGAATTTTTCGTTTCATCAAGTGCCACAAGCACCGAGGAAATCTATATGGGCATAGGCAATCCCATTTATCCACCTGCAAAAAAAGAGCTTTTAAAGCACGGAATTACAGTGGGGGACAAAAGAGCAGTACAGCTTAAAAAAAGCGACTACGGTAAATACGATTATTTTATCGGTATGGATAGCTACAATATACGAAATATGTACCTTTACTGGGCTCGAACCAATTTGGTTTTAAAGGGAAAATAGATTGCTATTCTGCGTCAAAAAGTCTTGCCGATTTTTTAATCGCCTACACCTTTTTTTCTTGCCTACCAACCTATTTTCCTCTTTGAAACTGCTTCGCACCTCCGAGCGAATAAATCGTTAGAGAATTTGTTCATACTTTGGTGCAGGAAGGTAAAAACCTTTCAAAGCAAAGGACGGACGAAGGCTCAAGGATTTATCGTTCCGAGGCAATTTGGTTCGAGCCCAGTAAGGGTACGCAATTTTAGGTAGTGACAAGGAGAAAAAAATCTCAAAGCTTCTTGACTATACCGACACAAAGGGCGATGTTAGTGATCCTTGGTATTCCGACCGCTTTGATATCGCATACAACGATATTTTACGAGGCTGTGAAGCATTACTTGAAAAACTGAAAGGACAGAAAAATGGAAAAATCTAAGAAAAGAAAATTTTATTTCACTCTTGTAATTTTTAGCCTTATCGGTCAGATTGCTTGGGTAGTAGAGAATATGTATTTTAATGTGTTCATCTACAAAATGTTTCAGGCAACCCCTACCGATATTTCAAATATGGTAATGGCAAGCGCAATTTCTGCCACCGTTACCACACTTTTAATCGGCGCGCTCAGCGATAAGGTAGGCAAGCGCAAAATTTTTATGTGCCTTGGCTATATCCTTTGGGGAGTGTCGATACTTTCATTTGCTCTTATCAGAAAGGATATAATTGGAGCAGTATTTCCCGCGGCCGTTAGCGTAAGCGCAATTTGCGTAACGCTTGTAATTATAATGGACTGTGTTATGACATTCTTTGGCTCAAGCGCAAATGATGCTTGCTTTAACGCTTGGCTAACAGATGTAACCACAAGCGAAAACAGAGGAAGCGCAGAGGGTATAAACTCAATGATGCCACTTATGGCAATACTTGTTGTATTCGGTGGCTTTATGGGATTTTCTCTTGAAAAGCCCGAGGAGTGGACACTTATTTTTACAATAATCGGCGTAATTGTTATCGCAATCGGTATTGTAGGCTTCTTTATAATTGACGAGCCGCAATTAAAGACAGAGGAAAACAAAAGCTACTTTAAAAATATTTTCTATGGCTTCCGTCCGTCAGTTATCAAGGAAAATAAAATGCTCTACATATACCTTATTTGCTTTGCAATTTTCGGCATTTCCATACAGATATTTATGCCTTACCTGATTATCTATTACGAAAAAACTCTACAAATGAGCGACTATGTGCTTATAATGGCGCCTGCAATCATTTTAGCGGGAGTGTTCACATTCTTTTGGGGCAAGGCTTACGATAAGTATGGCTTTAATAAATGCGTTATCCCATCACTGTCACTTTTAGCGCTTGGCTATATTATCCTTATTTTATTCACAGGAAAAGCGCTTGTATTTATCGGCTCGCTTTTTATGATGTGCGGATATTTATCGGGAATGGCTGTATTTGGCGCAATAATAAGAGATAAAACGCCTGAAAATAAATCGGGAATGTTCCAAGGACTTCGTATCGTGGGACAGGTTTTAATCCCGGGCGTTATAGGACCGTATATCGGTAAATTAGTATTAAGAAATGCAGAAATAATCGAAAATAACGACGGCACAACATCATTTTTACCAAACCAAAGCATTTTTGTTTCCGCGCTTGTTGTGCTTGCAATACTTGCATTAGTGATAATGTCAATCCTACTTATAAAAGGAAGAAAGCAAAATGAAGAAAAGTAAATTCCATAAGCTATATACCAAGGAGGGCAAGGAAATCGACCTTCAGCCTTGGAACGAATATCCCCGCCCGCAAATGAAAAGAAAATCCTTCTTTTCCTTAAACGGACCTTGGGAGTTTTACGCAAACGGTGGACAAAAGGAAACAATTTTAGTTCCGTTTCCACCTGAATCCATCCTATCGGGCATAGGCAGAGATATGGGAAAATATCCGTTTTTAGTGTACAGAAAAATATTTTCCTTGCCACACGATTTTAAAAAGGACAGAGTATTTTTACACTTTGGCGCAGTTGACCAGGTTGCCAAGGTTAAACTAAACAATGTAATTATCGGAGTGCACCGTGGTGGCTATGACGCATTTTCCTTCGATATTACCGATATCCTTCTTGATAAAAACATATTAGAGGTTGAGGTAACCGACGAGCTTGAAAGCGGCATATTGCCATACGGAAAGCAAAGACGCAAAAGAGGCGGAATGTGGTACACTCCAATCAGTGGCATTTGGCAAACGGTTTGGCTTGAAAGCGTAGCATATAACCACATCAAAAACCTACGCGTAGAAACAGGCGACAATTATGCCGAAATTATAGCCGACGCGCCTGACGGTAAGGTGATTTTGAAAACGCCGTACGCAAAAACCGAAAACGAATTTAAGGACGGACGCGCACGCATTAACTTTAAAAGCCCAAGATTATGGTCGCCCGAGGATCCTTATCTATACAGATTTGAATTAAGAACCAAGGATGACGAGGTAGAATCTTATTTCGCAATGCGTAAGCTTGAAATTTGCGAGGTTGACGGCGTGGAAAGACTGTGCCTAAACGGTAAGCCGTACTTTTTCCACGGAGTTTTGGACCAAGGCTATTACAGTGACGGTATCTTTTTGCCTGCCTCACCTGAAAATTTTAGA
>JAFQAM010000178.1 GCA_017416885.1 Clostridia bacterium
ATTTGAAACTGCTCGCATCTCAGAGCGAATAAATCCGTAGAGAATTTTTTCGAGCTTTGGCGCAGACAGTTAAAAAACTTTCAAGACAAAGGTCGGACAAAGGCTCACGGATTTATCGTTCTGAGACAAATGTGTTCGATTCCCGTAAGGCTATGGGATAAGAGCCATGTATATAGCTCGTCTCCCTCATAAGCATAATCCCACGCGTTATGATATACGCCTTGAAGCACCTTGATTTGAGCATTTCCGCCTCGTTTATTAACGGATTTTATCATTTCTATGCTATTTTCAATTGGCACAACATCGTCGCAATCGCCGTGATATACCATAATAGGTATATTTATTAGCGCTTCGCCAAACCAATATATTCCGCTTCCGCAAATCGGAGCAATAGCGGCAAATCTTTCGGGAGCAGCCATTGCTAACATCCAAGTGCCTGTGCCTCCCATTGATAAGCCTGTCAGGTACACTCTGTCCATATCAATCGGAAGTGTTTCGCATATGTAGTCAAGAAATGCAAGAACGGATTCTGTATAGCAGCCCCAATACTTATTTTTAGGGATTTGCGGAGCTATGCAGATAAACGGATATTCCTTGCCGCTTTCTCTTATATGCTTCATAAATCCGTGACGGCATGCCACATCAAGGTCGTCTCCCCATTCCCCTGCTCCGTGTAAAAAGAACACGAGGGGATATTTTTTGTTTTCGTCAAAATCCTTTGGCAGATATTTTGTATATCCAAAATTAAAATATCTGTCGCTTTCCCATTTATGCTTAGTGTACATATATTTTCCTCGCAGTTATGTTTTAGATTACACACTTATTATACTAAACTTATCACTTGATGTCAACACAAAAAGACAGGCAAGCCTGTCTTTTTTGAGTTATTGGATTTCTGAGTATTTATAAGCCTCGGCTGTGTCGCTGTATCCGCTTACGGTTACATATTTAACTGCGTTATTTACGATTACATAGAGGTTAATTGAAATCTTAGCATTTGCTACGCTTTCGGTTGTCCAATCGTCTGCTGTAAGAATAAAGTCAACTGCGTTATATGAGCTTCCTGTAAGGTCAGCCTTTACTACATTATCCTTTGCTTTTCCGTTTGCTTCAAGCGGTGTATTGTTGTTTGCAGATGCTACAAAGCCGAATGTTAAAGCGCCATTCTTGGACTCATATTCCTTAAGAGATTCTTGGTCTATATCATAGCCCATACACATAGCGCCCTTATCGTTCTTTGAGTAGCCCTTATAGTTAATTACCTTTTTAGCGGTTAGCTCGCTTTCCTTACCGCAAACGCCGCATTTTACTGTTTTTACACCGTCCTTAGAAAGGTCTGCATAAACGATTGATACTAAGGTTGCTTTTCCGTTAAGATAGTCGTTATCGTGACCTAAAGCTGTGTTTGGCTCTTCAACTGCTTCTCCAACCTTACCGCAGAAGCAGCTTGTTTGTGTCTTTGCGTTATTTTCGCAATCGGCTGCAAGTGTTTCCTTTACTAAATAGAGATGCTCTGTATTGTCAGCGGCATTACAGTAAACCTTTTTCTGTGAGCCTTTAAGTGTCGCGATATCGCTTGCTGATTTGTCAGCTTCGTTTGCAAAGTAAATTGTTGCAGTTCCCCAATAAGTAGCGTCCACATTCACCATATCACCGAGGAAAACAACTGTGTTCTTTGGTGAATACTGGAATGTATAGTTATTTGGTACCGAGGTTGTTCCCTCGCCAAATACTAATACATCATTCAAGCTTGTGCAATTTCTGAAAACGCATTGATTTTGAATGGTTGAAAGATTTTTGGGGAAATAGTAAACTGTCGGTTTTTGAGACGCGGTATCAGATGTAGTAAAAGGCTCGTTCACGAAATATAGATTCTTGCAGCCATCAAATGTAGCATTGGTCTGAGCGCCACATTCAATTGTTGTCAAGCTCTTTGAAAGATATAACGCTGTCAGGTTTGTACAGGCTGAAAATTGCGTTTGACCTGCTATTTTCGTAATTGAGTCAGGCATACTAAACGCCTTTAAGCTTGAACAATTTGAAAACATATATGATTCCAATGATGTAATGGCAGGATTTCCTCCTTTTTCAAAAACGCACTCTTCAAGATTTGAACAGTTTTGAAATCCAACACCGCCGATGCTTGTTACAGAATACGGAATAGTGATCTTCTTTAAGCTTTTACGGTTGTAAGCAACGAAAGTACCTATTGTGGTTATTCCTTCGGGGATATCAAGCTCAACGATATTGTCAATTCCATAGCTTTTACCTGTTTTACCGTTAATATAGCTGAAATCGAGCACATGCGCTAAACCGGGAGTTCCGTGATTTCCATTAGGAATACTTGATTGATCCTTAAATACATAAGCGCTTAGACAGCTAAAGCCGTCGTCAAACACAACTACATCGTTTGTGGATACTTGAATATTTGTTTTTGCAGGCGCATCGTCGTAGGTTGTAACCTCTGCGCTTACAGAAACAACAAACAAGCAAGCTAACATTAAAATCATTGTCAGCATTAAAAGGGTTTTGTTTTTCATAATAATATTCTCCTTAAAAATATTTATATATAATACAGTTTACCACGGCACCGTGGAAAAGTCAACATCTTGCACAAAAAAATAAAAAATTAGGTTGTTTTTTGTTAAAATTGCACAAATATATTTGACTGTTTAATATTTTGATGACAAGGCTTATTGACAGCGGGATAAATAAATGGTACAATCATTTCAGCATTAATTTTTAAGAGGTCTCTTTATGAATCATCCATTAATTACTATGACGGCTATTACAGGAAAGCCGAGTAAAAGTGAAATATACGAATACTTAAGGTCGATGAAGGAAAACGGAATTTTATCGGTTTTGCTTTATCCAAGGTCAGGCTGTGAAATTGAATACCTTAGTGAGGAATGGTTTTCGTGCATTGGCTTTTTTATTGAGTGTGCCAAGGAATTGGAAATGCAAATATGGCTATATGACGATTTTAATTGGCCCTCGGGGGATGCAGGCGGTAAGGTGACTGAGATACCCGAGTATAGGCTTAAAGCTATTTGCACGGAAGGCGAAAATATAGGCAAGATAAGCTGCAAATCAAGACACAATGCGGGACTTTTCGGTGAAAAGTATTTTCCCGATTTACTTTCCTATGATGCGGTTGACTATTTTATAAAGTCCACTCACGAGGAATATTACAAGAGATTTTCAAAGGATTTTGGCTCTACAATAAGGGGAATTTTTACTGATGAGCCATCTATTGGCTACTGCTGTCAGGACGGATGTATTCCCTACTATGAGCAAATAAAAAACGATTATTTTGAATATTGCGGTCGGAATTTTGACAGCGATATGTACGGTAGATATGAGAATTTTTATCTTAATGCGACAAAAATCATATCAAACAGATTTAACGAATGCTATTTTAAGAAGCTGTCAGTCTGGTGCGAAAATCACGGGATTTTAATGGCAGGGCATTTGATGAACGACTTTCATCCGCTGTACGCAGTAAAGCATGAGGGAGATTTTTTAAAGAATTTATCTTGCTTTTCCTTACCTGGTATTGATGAAATTGAGACAGATTTCAAAAATGAATGTGAAATGTCGCTTTTAGGCTCTATTGAGTATGCAAGCAATAAAAACGGGGCTATGGCAGAGCTTTTTGCTTTAGGTCCTGTTGATATGTCCTATGCAAAAAAGAGAGCAATGATTTACCTATGCTCTGCTTTTAAAATCAATCACTATTTTCTTGCGATTTCTCATTTTGATATACGCGGAAATATGATTGTTAAGGATTTTTTCAGTAATTTCAGCAGCGATCAGCCTGACTTTTCGGGAATGAAGCTTTTAGGTGATGAAGCGAAAAAAGCGGCTGAGCTTGCAAAAAAGGATTTTACGCCCGATGTATATGTAAGATATCCGTTTGAGCTTTCTGCAAAAAATATTGCTTCCCACTGTGATATGAGTAAGCTTTTTGATACGGTAAACAAGCTGACATACAGTCAGATACAATGGAAATACATAAACGACGAGGATATAGATGCTCCTGTTATTGAATTGAACAGCGAATGCGAGGTTACGCTTAACGGACATTCTTTTGATATATCAGAAATCAGCCGTAATGCTATTGTAACCGACGAAAATGGCGACACTCCCTTGGGTATTTTTGTAAGACGCTTTAATGACGGCGAATTTATAGCTATAAATTTATTTGCTGATGAAAAGAAGTATTTCATTAACGGCAATAAGGTGCTTCTAAAAAAATACGATGTCTATTTTTCCAACGATAACAGCAAAAGAAAAACAATCAGCGACACATTATCAAGGTTTTCGGTTAATTACGGAAACAAAAATGTTATTCGCGCAATGTTTTTAAACGAAAGCGCCTGTAATACTGTTTACTGTGATTTTGATACTGATATTGAGCTTGCCGTAAGGAATGACACAAGCGGAAAATTAAACGGCGAAGCTATTCTTTGCAATAAAAAAAGCGACACTCTCCCCCGCGGAATGAGAAATTTTTATAATTATTCCGATAAATACACATTGAAGCAATACTACAATGAAATTTGCGGTCAAAAGGATTTTAAATATATGCCAAGTATATTTTTGATTGGAGATTTCGCTTATGAAATAAAAAGCGGTGATGAATGCGCTTTACGGTTAAGGAAGCGAAAAAAAGAATATAAATGTGGGGAAAGAATTTTAGATTTTGGCAAAATCGAGTTTTCTGCCAACACATATATTCCCGCTATGTGCAATGCTATTGAAATTTGCGGCACTGATTTATTAACTGAGGTATATATTGACGGCGCGCTTATAGACAAAAAAGCATTTTCCCCGTATGTGTATGATTTAAAATGTAATTTTCAGGACAAAAGCGTTAAAATTAAAATAGTCCAGTATTCCTCTATCGCTCCCATTTTCGGTGATGTGGATTATTGGGACAAAAATGTTAAGGAATGCGGTTGGAGAGGAACGCCCTCGCCAAGTAACAGTGGCTTTGGATTTGATAAAATTAAATTTTTAATGTAGGTGATAAAAATGATTAAAAGACAAGATTTAAGAATAAGAGATCCGTTTATTTTGGTGGATAATGAAAACAAGTGCTATTATATGTACGGAACTACTGATTTAGAGGACCATTGCTTAGATGCAAGAAATACCTTTACTGTGTATAAAAGCTATGACCTTGAAAGCTTTGATGACGGCAAGGTGGTGGTTGACGGCAACAAATTAGGCTTTTGGGCGGATAGAGATTTCTGGGCGCCTGAGGTACATTTTTATAACGGCAAGTATTATTTATTCGGCAGCTGTATAGCTGAGGGCAAATGCAGATGCACGCAGATTTATGTGTGCGATACTACCGACGGGGAATTCAAGCCTGTATCAAGCAAAGCGAGAACTCCCGAAAATTGGGTTTGTCTTGACGGAACATTCTATTGCGAAAACGGAGTGCCTTATATGGTATTTTCAAGAGAATGGATTGAGGTTAAGGACGGTCAGATGTGGGCAGTACAATTGACAGACGATTTAAGCGACACTGTTGGCGAGCCATTTAAGCTATTTAACGCAAGCGAGGCGAAGGATGTAACGGAATTTGGCGGAATTGAAGGCGCGTACATTACTGACGGACCGTTTATGTACCGTGAAAACGGAAAGCTTCGTATGCTATGGTCAAGCTTTAATGAGGGACGGTATGTAGTGCTTATTGCCGAAAGCGACTCCATTAAGGGAAAATGGACACATCTTGGCAGTCAATACGATTTCTGCGGCGGTCACGGAATGATTTTTACCGATTTTAACGGGAAAAGAATGATTTCTTTACATAGTCCGAATACTGCGGATTTTGAAAGAGCGCATTTTTTTGAGTTTTGAGAATGACATATTAAATCATAACACGCGAAGGCAAAGGCTCATACTTTGTTTTAAGGACTTATACAACATATAACAAAGGACAGAGAATGTTTTTACACTCTCTGTCCTTTTTGTAGTGAAGTTTTTGCATAGCAAAAGTGAAGTTGCATTATAATGCAGTGAAGCTTGTGCGAGCACAAATGAAGGTGCTTTGCATTGTAGGGGAGGGGCTTGCTCCTCCCGTTTTAGAGATTATTTTAGAGATTATAGTATTTATCAAATTCGGCAGGATGAGGAATTTTAGCAAGCTCGGCGCACTCTGCTCTCTTGTTTTTGATGAAGCTATTAATAAGCTCCTTCGGGAATACTCCGCCTACGGTCAGGTAATCGTGGTCAGCCTCTAACGCGTCAAGCGCTTCATCAAGTGAGGTTGGAAGGTGCTTTAATTTTGCTTTTTCCTCGTCGCTCAGGTGGTAGAGGTTTACATCGTAAGGTCCCCAACCGTTTGCGTGTGGATCAATTTTATTCTTTACGCCGTCAAGTCCCGCCATAAGGATTGCTGCATAGCAAAAATACGGATTACAGGTTGCATCGGGATTACGAAGCTCAAAGCGGCGCTTGTTTGGTGTTTTTGCATATGCAGGGATACGGATAACCGCGCTACGGTTTGATGTTGCATAGCCTACTGTAACAGGCGCTTCA
>JAFQAM010000179.1 GCA_017416885.1 Clostridia bacterium
AACATAATCAACCCAATATTCGTTTCCGCAAATTTGTTCAAAGGAAAAATCACGATTTTTAAAAGTATCAATGTCACAATATTTATTTTCAGTACAAGAGGTAAAACCAAGCAAAAATATGATCATTAAAACGAGTATTATATATTTAATTTTCATGCTAAATAGTCTCCTTTTAAAATAGTTGTTCTTTGCTACATTAGATCAATAGATTTTCACAATCTGATTATACAATACATTCCAGTAAAATTCAACCAGTATCGAAAAAAGACTACTTAATTCAAGTTTCTTCGTCTTTTCATTTTAGCACTTAATATTTGTCCCAACTATCTATTGTTAAATATGACACAAGAGATTATAAGTACACACTTAATAATACTTTTTTTAATTTAGTGCATTTTGTTATGCGCTATGAAATGCTCGAATAGTGTTAATTAATTGTCTTTGGCTGTTATAATAATTTCCGCCCGTTCGACATTGATGCTGTCGGAGTCGAGAAAATAGTTTGTTCTGTCAATAACGGATATTGACAGTGTGTTTGTTCCGTTATTTATAAGGCTTGAATCAACCTTTGCTTTGATTTCTAAAATAGGTGTGGGGTTTTGGTTTAAGCAAGCGGCGGTATATATTGAGGGCTGTGGATCAGGCCAGAAAATTTGCTGATCCGTGTAATAATAATTTTCTGTAAAGTCCTCTATCTCTGCTCCATTGAAGAATATTTTAAATTTATCGCAAGAGGATTTTGCATTGGTTATAACAAATCTTATTTCTGCGTTTCTTTCTTTAAAATCTCCACACACATCAATATTAATATCAAGCGGTGTTTCATCGTTTGGGATAGGTGCAGGAAGGGGGGCGAAAACATTATTGCCACCACATCCCGTTAAAAACGGATAGCCGCCTTTTCTGTCTGCGGCGAATTTTAACGCTTTATTAAGTTTATTTTCATCATTAAAGATATTATAAAAATCGGAATAATCTCTGCCAAGACAATTTAGTATTTCCTCGGGTGGAAGCAGCTTTTCGAGTTCTTCTTGGGGTGCCGGGGCGAAGTTAAATGCAACTATTCCGTCTGCTCCCTTGTTAATCCAATTAGACAACATTCCGCGGTAGAAATCCTTTGTTTGGTTATGCTGTGCATCAGCCAAGTGCCACGCGTCCCAGCATGCATAGACCAAGGTGCTTGTTCCTTCTGTAATTTTTTTATACCGATCAATATCGGGGTTAACTGTTCTTGAGCCACATATAACAAAGTCAACTATATTGTTTTTAGCCCATTTTTCAACATCGAAGCCGTCTTTATGACAGGCTTCGATATTTTCAGGAAGCTTGGCACCGACTGCGACTTGGCGGTTAAGGTTACTCATACTATTTTTTAGTTTGGTCATAAACTCCGTAACACATTCTCTGTATTCCCATTGTTTACCTACGGGAAGGCATGGAAGATGTCTTAAAAAGTCAATGCAAATTCCATCGAAGGAATATTTAGTCATAATTTTTGTTATGTAGTTGAGTTTAAATTCTTGAAGTTTTTTAGATGCTAAATTCCATAAGCCCTCTTGCCACCAGGTTTTAATTATCCAATCCTTATGATTTTGCTTTAGTTCATTTCTGTCAGATGTTAATTCTACCTCTGATATACGATGGTGGCAATATGCTTCAATTCCGCGTTTATGGCACTCATCTATAATGCGTTCCATAATATTTATGCGTTTTTCTTGGAATTTTCTATATATATCGGCATTGTAGCAGTTCAATTCCTGCTCAAAAAAGCAATGTCCTTCCCAAAAAATTACATCTGCTTTTACATCTTTTTTATCAATGCAATAAAATAGCCAATCTATAAGTTTATCTTCGGGAATATTAGCAAGTTGTCCCATATAAGGGTCTAATTGAATTATAAACCTTGTTTGTTTCAATTTTTTGCTCCTTTCAGTTGATTTTGTTTGACACTTTTTGCAACGGCGTAATACATAACTCCACAAATAAGTAGCATCGCTGATGCAAAAATCAATACGCCTGTATATCCAATTGCTTCATTAAGTGGAGTTATAATCAAAGTTGCAACTGCTTGAGCGCCTGTAAAGATAAGCATTCGGATAGAGGTATATGACCCGATTTGTTCTTTTGGGATAATTTCCGTAACGATAACGGGAAATGCGGTATCGGTAACAAACTTAAAAAACGAAGCGACAGTGAAGCAACAAAAGAAGCCGATAGCTCCAAGCTCAAGCGAAAAGGGGAAAAGTATACATGCGCCTATGGTGGATATTAAAAGTAAATTTTTCGTTGAAAACTTTTTGTATGCAAACGCAAAAAACAAATTACCTGCAAAGGTTGCTATTTGTAAAATTAAATTCACATATGATGAGGTAGTTTCGTCTAAAATGCTCACAGATAATGCGATTGTAGTAATTACATTAAATATGCCTATTGCTAAACCGCGAGTGAAGTTTGGGATTAATAATACATATGTATTCTTATTTTTAAAGACCTCCAAAAAGTCGTTTTTTTCTTTATTTTCTTTGATTGTTTCCGTGTTTTTTACTACCATAGACCCACACACGATGCTTGTTATAATAAAGCATACTATTGAAAGCAGAAAGAAAGATGCGGTTACTTTCATATATGAGAATTTTGATAAAAGTATGGAATAGACAAGTGACACTAAAAAAGATACTCCACCTGCTATTGCTGTGCTAATGCCTGTCATCTTTCCGTAATCCTTCATATCAATAGTATAATACGGTAAGCAGTACGCAAGAATGTTATACAGTCCTACGCCGACATAGGATATGCTTGCAACGATAAATACTGTAACTACATAGACATTTTTTATTAGTTCAACATTTATTGCACCTATTAAAAATACACAGGTTAATAAGCTGAGTGATAAACAAGATATGCTCGTAACCAATTTTACACGCTTTATTTTATCTGATAAAAATGTTAGAACGAGCATCATTGCCACTTGCATAATCTGCATTAACGAATTAAGCACATAAACTTGCTCGGCGGAAAATCCTGCTTGAATTAAAAAGGTTTGCATAATTGCGCCTGTGCAGAATGTGAAGCCCAAGTTATAAAGTGTTGTGTAAATGCAATATTTTTTTATGTTTGACATATCTTCCTCAAATTAAAAATGGAAATTTTATTTTATTATCATTACTTGATTATACCACGAAATATATGACTTTTCAATATTATTTCCTCATTAAAAAATCAAGCATAAAGGAAATAAGCACCTCAAAAGCAGGTGTTTTTGAGGTGCTTGTTATTTTTTATAATAGTCTATAAGCGTTTGCGGTCCAGCAGTATGCTTTGCATTTTAATGAATCGCCCGTTATTGGGTCATGGTTTTCGGAAAAGCCCGATTTTTCTATTGCTTTTTTGTAGCCCGATGCTATGCTTTCGCTTATTTGTGCTTCTCCCATATTTCTTAATGCTAAAGTAAATATAATCTGGTCAGGTCCCCAGGCGGGTCCTCTCCAATAGCCGTTTTGCGTATAGAATGGGCTGTGAATAGATTCGCTTGCAAGTCCGTATGGGCATAAGAAATCGTTTTTGAGTTTGTTAAGTATGTATTCTTTGATTTCAGCAGGAAGTCTGTCCTCTAAAACAATCATTCTGAGCGGCATTAGGCTTTGAGTTCTGTATATTTCCTCTGTCATACCGTTGCGTATGAAAATTTCTCCGTCCCAGAAATGAGTTACACACTTTTCTAAAAGCTCGTTTGACAGCATTTTGTATATTCTTTTATCATTACACAAATTAAGCTTCTCTGCCATCTGTGATAAGACATCGCACTGTACAGACAAATATGCAATTAAATCGGGGGATTGAATAATTTCAGTATTATCAAAGCAGGTTGCGTTATCATTGCCTGAGTCATTTCCGTGATAATAGCAAGGAGTATTGCCGCGATAGTTGAGCCACCAATCAGTGTTCTTTTTCATATAGTAATAAAGCTCGTCTATAATCTCAATATCCTCATATTTTTTGTTGCGTTTTACAAGCTGCTTATAAATCCAGCCTTGGATAGGTGGCTTTACAAATGATTTTTCCATATTTGTGGTAGTAACGGTATCGGGGGTTCTTCCGTGATTATCCATAAATCTGTAAGGATAAATTAACTGATTATATGAAAGCTCAAAATCCTTATCAGCTAAATCGAGGGCGTTGAAGGTATTATCCCAAGACCAAAGCTTGCACATACCTGATTTACTCATTACAATCGCGTCTCTGTCGTAATTGCCTTCACCTGATATGATATTGCTCCATAAAATATACGCGCAGGATTTGTCATATTCGTTCTTGCACTTCATTTTTTCTTCCCATGCAAGAAATTCGTTCTTTCTGCATTCAGCGTATTCACTGTATGTTAAATCTGTGTAAACAGAATTCTCGCTTGTGCTCAGACGAACGGTAAACTCGTATTCTCCGTTTTCATCAGGAAGAATTGTTATTTTTATGGAATCCTTAAATATTCTTCTTTCGCTATCCCTTGTATCAAGAGATACGGAGCCTTTGTGAATTTTGAAGGTATGGAATGTGTTTGTAAAGCAATCGCAAAGCTTTAAGATGTTCTTTCCCTCATAAATATAGTTTGCTTTATACACGCCGTCTGTATAAATATAGCTAAGACAGGGGGATTTACCCTTACCGGAAAAGCAAATTCCGTCCTTACCGAACAGGCACATTTTGTGTATATTACCGTTTTCGGTTATCCGAAGCTCCCAAGGTAAAAATTCTTCGGTTGATGAATCGGAAAAGCCAAGCTCCATAAGTGGCACTGTTCCACCGTTATGAAGTGAATTTAAAACAATTTTTTCATTGGTCCTTGCAACAGTAAGCAGGGAATTTCTTGAGCTGAAATGATATTTATCAAGGCTTAACATATTTGTTCTCCAATCTGTTTTTGTTGTAAGCTTATTTTATCATATAATCGAATAAATTTCAATCAATAGGTTCAAATTAAATTCATTTTATTGAGTTTTTAAAATTGAATAACTCATGAGGATATTAATTTATAAAATCTGCGATTTCATCAATTCGTTTTTCTAATTCATCAATGAATGAAGATTTGATATTATTAGACTCATAATTAGGGAGCTTTTTTCGTGGTAGATTCTCATATGCAACATAGCTACTACCGTCATTATATACAGAACAATACATTTTCATTTTCTCCATTTCATTATGGGCGTTGAAAATGGAAAAATCAAGATTTTCCCACATCCAACACCTTTATTAGCGTGGAAAATGGAAAACTCGTTGAGTTTCCCACATCCCACACTTTAAAATCTTCCAACATTGAAAATGGAAAAGTCCCGATAGTTAGATTGTTTTTATTGATTTGCGGGACTTTCCCACATCCAACATTGAAAGATTTTCTGCTACTACTAATCGCAAAACTAAAGCAAAAGCTCCGCTTTTGTCATATTTAATTTATATTTATAAAAATGTTGACATAAGCGGTATAATATGATATAATTGTAAAAAAATAATAATAAACGGAACCAGCTGACTGCAGAGGATGTTGGTTCCTTTATGCTTTTAAGGAAAAATATGGTTAGAAAAAGAAAATTCAAGCTTTCAACTACACAGGTAATATTACTCAGCTTTCTTGTGACAATTCTTTTGGGAAGCGTTCTTTTGGCTTTACCCATCAGCTCCTCGAGCAACGAGGCGGTTCCATATCTTGACGCGCTTTTTATGGCAACAACCTCAACCTGCGTTACGGGACTTGTTACACTACCAACGGTTACTACCTGGAGCGTGTTCGGGCAGGCTGTTATATTAATTCTGATACAAATCGGCGGTCTTGGCGTTATCACGATTATGTCGGGATTGATGATTCTTCTGAATAAAAAAATGGGTATTGGCGACCGCTTGCTCATACAGGACGCTTTTAATCTCAATACAATGTCGGGCCTTGCCAGCTTTGTCAAAAATGTATTGCTTGGCACACTTATTATAGAGGGGATAGGGGCTATTCTCTACATGCTTGTATTGGTGCCCGAATTTGGCGCAAGGGGTATCTGGATATCAATTTTTAATTCGGTTTCCGCCTTTTGTAACGCGGGTATAGACATTATTGCGGAAAACAGTCTTTGCGGTTATGCTACAAGCCCTTTAATAAACGCCGTTACCTCCGCGCTTATTATTCTTGGCGGTCTCGGTTATATAGTATGGTGGGATGTGCTTCGTGTCGTTAAGAAGTGCTCAAAAAAGAATCATAGGATATTCAGACATCTGACGCTGCACTCAAAAATTGCAATTACCGTTACTTTCGGACTTATTCTTGCAGGCGCAATTCTCATTTTTATTTTTGAATACGACAACCCAAAAACCATTGGGGAGCTATCACTGTTTGATAAAATTCAGGCATCGTTCTTTCAATCAATCACCACGAGAACAGCCGGCTTTGCCTCTGTTCCTCAAGAAAATCTGACTAACGCATCTGCCGCTGTATCTATTATTCTGATGATGATAGGCGGCTCCCCCGTAGGAACTGCGGGCGGTATAAAAACCGTAACCGTCGCCGTTCTTGTCTGCTCATCATTCGCTACGATACGCAACAAAAGCAACGCAACTATGTTCGGTCGCCGCGTTTCAGAGGAGTCGGTAAAAAAAGCGATTGCCGTAGCGGTAGCTTTTATAACAATATGCGCCACATCAACATTACTGCTTATGGCAACGAGCAACGCATCCTTCCTTGATGCAGTCTATGAAACGGTCAGCGCAACTGCGACCGTAGGGCTTTCAAGGAATTTAACATCAACGCTTAACACATTCGGAAAGCTGATAATCATTGTAACGATGTATTTCGGCAGAGTCGGTCCTATTTAGCTTGCAGTAGCTCTCGGAAGTAAAAACGAGAGTCAGAATGTTATTTGCGAGCCAACGGAAGATATCAGTATAGGATAAGGAGAACATTATGAAAGCTAAAAAAACATACGCAGTCTTTGGACTTGGAAGATACGGCACAGCTGTTGCAAGGGAGCTTGTAGAAAACGGTATGGAGGTTATTGCCGTAGACAGCGAAGAAAGTATTGTCAACGATGCAGCCGCATATTTACCTGTTTGCAAGTGCGCTGATGTGACTGACGCGGAGGTTATACACCGTCTTGGCATCGGCAACATCGACACCGTTATCGTTTGTATGGCGGGCAATCTTGAAGCAAGCGTGATGGCGGTTACTCTTTGCAAGGAGGCAGGCGTTAATACAGTTATTGCAAAATGCGCTAACGAGATGCAACAAAAGATATTGCTTCGCGTAGGAGCGGATCAAGTTGTTTTCCCCGAAAACGAATCGGGTATTCGCCTTGCAAAAAATCTGCTCAGCTCCGGCTTTATCGACGCACTCTCTCTATCAAAGGATGTGTTTATAGTTGAGATTGATGTAAAGGATGAATGGTGCGGCAAGAACCTGATTGAATTAAATCTCCGCAAAAAATACGGTTTTAATATTGTTGCCATCAAAAAGGGCGATGAGGTTAATGTTAACATAAATCCCGAGCAGGCGCTTGATGCGCAAACCACATTGATAGTAATTGCAAATGCATCAAAAATGAGGAAGCTGAAATAAACGGCTAGCCTTACGGGAATCGAACCCGTTTGGTTTGAAATGGAAAACAGCTTGCCTTACTGCGTTGAAAAAGCTTGACAATTCTTTAATTGCCTGCACTTTTTCGCCTTGTAATCCAACCTGTTTTCTCATTTGAAACTGCTCGC
>JAFQAM010000180.1 GCA_017416885.1 Clostridia bacterium
ATAGAATAAATAAAGTCATTTTCTCTCATGATTTTATCAAGCTGAGTAGAGGATAGCTCTTTATCGGTATTAAGCGTAGCGCTATATGTGATATTATCACCGTCACGCTTAATATTAAGATGATTAAATCTGTCAACACCGAAAATTTCCTTGATTTTCTTATTAGCGCCATCTGTCTGTAAAAATACAATATTAACAGAGAAGTACTTTACAGTCTTAAATGGCTTTATCTTTAAGTGGAATAGCAATTGAAGACCAATCATAATGAACGCGCCGCCAACCGCAATTACATAAAGCCTACCACCGCAAGCCATACCGATTCCCGCGGTTGCCCATACACCGGCAGCGGTAGTTAAGCCCTTAACCTCTTGCTTACGGTAAATAATAATGCCCGCGCCCAAAAAGCCTACGCCGGAAACTATCTGCGCTGCCACTCTTGCAGTATCCGCCTCAGGGCCAAAGCCGTGTAAGCTGACTATCATAAGCAAGCACGCGCCAACGCAAACAAGCGTATGCGTTCTGATACCCGCTTCCTTAAATCTCTTTTTTCTTTCAAGTCCTATGCAAAATCCCAATATAGCCGATATAAAAACATCAATCAAAAGATATAATTGGGAAATAATACTTTCCATCATAATATACTCCTATATACCATTATATTCCATTTATACCATAATATTCGAAAAAAGTCAACAGTATAATTAATTTATAATATTGCAAAATCATTCCATATATGATAAAATTACTGTATAAATCAAATAAAAGAGAGTATTATGGAAAAAATATTAGTAAGCGCATGTTTATTGGGCGTTCCTTGCCGTTATGACGGTAAATCGAAGCCTGTAACCGAAATAATTAACCTGAAAGAAAAATACGAGCTAATCCCCGTCTGCGCCGAGGTATTAGGCGGGCTCCCCACCCCAAGAATAAGCGCAGAAATAGTTGGCGATAAGGTTATAAGAAAAGACGGCGTAGATGTAACATACGAATATCATAAGGGAGCCAATGAAATTTTACAGATCGCCATCAAAAACGGATGCTCAAAAGCAATCCTGAAATCAAAAAGTCCATCCTGCGGAAAGGGCGAGATCTATGATGGCACATATACAAGAACATTAATAAAGGGCAACGGCGTTTTAACCGATTTGCTTTTAAAAAATAATATAGAAGTATTCAGCGAAACGGAGATAGATAAATTATGAAAATTATAGCAACGGATTTTGACGGCACATTAAGCTATAACGGAAAAATAAGCGACGAGGATAAAAGCGCCATTCACAGATTCAGAGAAGCGGGCAACAAATTTGGAATAGTAACAGGAAGAGATGTTGACCTTGCTCAATGGATAAAGCCTGAAAACGGACTTGAATACGATTACCTCATCTGCTGCACGGGCGCAGTAATTAAAAACGGAGAGGGCGAAATAATTTATCAAAAGAAGGGCAAAATAGATAACTATATCTATGAAATGATTGACAAAGCAAGAGAGCTTGGTGCATATGGCTTTTCTGCAAGCGATGTGCTGCTGAAATGTATAGTTGATATAAAAGGCAAAATCCCAATGCAAATGGACGCATTAAAGGAGTTTACCCAAGTCAATACAGGCTTTACCAACGAAGAAAACGCGCAGAAATTTGTAGATTATGTTAACGCAACCTATAATGACAAAATAAGCGCATTCAGAAACGGCACATCAATTGATATGCCACCTGCCAACACCTCAAAGGTAACAGGTATATACGAATATGCAAAAATGTTCGATAATCCCGAAATCTATGCAGTAGGCGACAACATTAATGATCTTTCAATGATAGAGGAGTTTTGTGGATTTGCCGTATCAAATGCCAAGGAAGAGGTTAAAAAGGCGGCAAATCACCAATGCAACAGAATTGCGGATATGATTGATTTTATTATGAGTAATGAAGGAGAGACAAAATGAGCGCAAGAGATAAATTTATAGAGATTTATAAATCAAAAATCAAAAGAGAGGGCGCAGATAAGCTTTTGGATTTTATTTGCTCTGTTTCATCAGACTTTTTCACCGCCCCCGCAAGCGCAAGATACCACAGCGCCTACGCAGGCGGACTTTGTGAGCACTCCATTAATGTTTATGAATGCTTAGTAGCGTACCTTGATAGACCTGTTGCTAAGGAAAAATACGGACTTAATTACAGTGATGAAACAATAGCCATCGTATCACTTTTACATGACCTATGCAAAATGAATGTTTATAAGCCGAGCTTCAGAAATGTCAAAAATGACCACGGCGTATGGGAAAAGGTTCCAACCTTTGAGTACGATGATAAGCTTCCATACGGTCACGGCGAAAAAAGCGTATATATGATAACGCCGTTTATGAAGCTTACAAGAGAGGAAGCGTTTGCAATCCGCTATCATATGGGATTTTCAGGCGCAGGCACTCCGCAAGAGGTAAATAATGTCAGCAAGGCGTACGAAATGTTCCCGCTTGCATTTGCATTGTCAACCGCCGATATGGAGGCTACATACTACCTTGAAAAGGAAAATAAATAGCCCTTTTCATAAAAAATATATTTTTCTTGACATTATTTATAATATATGATAAAATAATTTAGTAGTAATATTGATTTTTTCAATATATCAAAAGGAGAATAATATGAAAAGAGTATTATCTTTACTTCTTACTCTGATTATGGTGCTTAGCCTATGCAGTGTGATTTTTGCGCAAGATGTAAAAAAAGCAACTGTGACTGTGCAAAATGCAGCGGGTGCTCCATCACAAACAGTCAGCGTAATTGTAAGAATAGATGAAACCTATGGACTTTCAGGCGCAACACTTAAAATCAATTATGATGAAAGATTAGAGCTGATTTCAGTTGAAAACGGCGATTTCTTTACAAATATTGCAAGCTCTGCAATCTATAAGCAGGATACCGCAGGCGTTAACGGTGAATACCTATATGTAGGCATCAATGACGGTGACGATTCCACAAAGGTCAGAGGCGAGTTTGTAAAGCTTAACTTTATGATTCCAAGCGACGCGCAGGTAGGCGAGGAATTTTCTGTTGAAATTGATAAAAAGTCATCAGTTTTAGCAACAGGCATTGATTCATCAAAGCCATTTGATTTAGTTAACGGCAAAATCACCGTTGAAGCAGGCGCAGTATGCGGTAGCCACACCTTCAACGAATGGACGGTTTTAGGTACAAAGAGCTACCTATCAAACGGCTATAAGTACAGACTTTGCTCCGTATGTAGCTATACCGAAACAGAATATGAGCCTGCAACAGAAATCAGAGTATTTGAATATCTTGGCACATGCATTAACTATACAGGCAAGCCGTCAGGCATTGCTCCAATGTTCAAGGTTGACCAAAATATGCTCACCTTTGTATATGGACAAAACATAAAATGCAAGGTTGATGCAGGTATCGTAGTTTACAAAAACGGCGTTAAATGTGACGAAGAGGTATTCTTTGGCGACGGCGCTACATATGAGCTTAAGGACGATATCCTTTTCGTAAAGCAAACCGATGTAAGCGCATACGATGAATTTACATTCAAGGCATATGTTAAAATTACTGACAAAGCAACAGGCGAGGAGAGAATAGCCTACACCGTAGCAACACTTGACGGCAGCGAGGAAATCTCAATTTGCGATGTAACCAAAAAGCTTAACCTAAAGAGCTATTCAAAGGAAAACAGAGTATATCTCCAAAATATCCTTGATGGCTTCGCAGACTAAATAACTAATTCATCACATAGCTTATTGCCGTGTGATGAATTTTTATAAAAAGGAGACAATATGTCACGTAGAAAGAAATTAACTGCTAAATATACGCCTCTTTCGTTAGTTGATAAAATAATATACTTTATTTGGGCTTTGTCTATATTTGCCATAGTTATTTTGGGCTTTATCTGTTTAGGTGTTTATATTCCGAAAATATATGCATTTAATCAAGAAGAAATTATTGCCGGTTATAATTTTTTAGCAACGATTTTAACCTTTCCATTTATTATATATCTATCCGGAATAATGCTTTTTTGTTGGATTAGTTTATATAATAAAAAACAACCCTTTTTTGGAAACAAGAACTATAAACCGCAAGGCCCCACTATAAAAACTTATCCTTTATTCTCAAAAGAATTTAAACTTAGACCTAAAAAACAAAGAAAAAGACAAACCGTAACTTTTATAGTATGTGTAGTTGTCCTTGTTGTAACGTCACTTTTATATCTATTGGGCTTGGCTAACAGAGAAGTCATTACCTGTGATTATACGATAGAAAAGTATAATTCCTTTAATCAAATTAAAGATGAAAGAAAAATTGATGAAGCAGAAGAAGTACTTATATATGTTAAAAAGAGTGTAAGAAGAGGTCGTGTAAGTTACAATATAATGATGAAATTTTCTTACGAAGATGACTATTACGACTTTGGGTTAGGTTCGTTTTTTGGAAACGATGAAGAAATGTTAAATGATATGATACTAATAAAAGAAAATATTCCAAAGGAAAAAATTCAAATTGATACTGAATACTGTCAAAAGTTAATTAATTATCATGACTATAATGAAAAAGAAACAGAATTAATATACGAGCTATTCTCAAAATAAAAAATATCTTGGCATTTTTTAGCCAAGATATTTTTTGTTATTCAGTTACAGGCTTATCAGCCTCAGCAAGCTTTTCAGTAATAGAAGTATAAGTTCTTGGTTTTTCTGTAACCTTTGCAGTTTTTACTAAGAATTCATCTACTAATCTGAATAATACATTCTCATATGAATATGTGCTTCCAAGACTGTTTACGAATGATTGCGCCTTAAGCTTTGCAGAATTTTCATCAAGCTTATCATTTTCCATATAGTAATTCTTATAGTATTCGATTAATGAGTCAACCTCTTCAAGTAATTGCTCATCAGTAGGCTCAATATTTTCGTGCTGCTTAATTGCATAGTAAATCATCTCTGATTTCATATTTGACTTAACATACTCATCACGAGTCATATCAAAGTAAGCCTCAATATAAGCATCAAGCTCAATGCCGTATTCCTTCTTGAACTCTTCCTCAATATTCTTAAGCTCACGCTCAGCATCTCTTAATTCTGCCTTAGGATACTTTAAAATCTTAGAATTTGATGTGATATATTCGTAAATGTTGCTTAAAATGTATTTTTCCTTAAGTGCTTTCGTGAATTCCTCGGTGCTCTTATAGTCAGGGAAATAAGCCTTAACAAAGTCATCATTGAATATAGGAGCAACAGATAATCCTGTTACAGTAACCTCAAACTCAACAGTTTGACCTTTTACGCTTTCATTATCGTAATCATCTGGGAATGTAGCCTTAAAGGACTTAGTTTCATTTACCTTCATACCAACAATGTTTTCCTCAAAGCCCTCAATAGCCATCTTTGAGCCTAAATAGAATTTAGCATTTGAATTGGAATCAAAAATCTTGTACTCCTCATCCTTTTCGTCCTTTTTGTCAGGATTAGGAATTTTGTTTCCGTCCTTGTCAAGGAAGAAGCCCTTGTATTTAACTAAAACAATATCGCCCTCATTACAAACCTTTGACTTTACTGTAATGTCAATATAAACCTCTTTACCGCGGTAAGATTCATGCTTGAAATCATCAGGAAGCTTAATCTTAAGCTGTGTCTTTTCACCAATCTTAGTGCCTAAAATGGAGTTTTCAACCTTAGATGCATACTCATTTGAGCCAACCTTTAAAAGCAGACCCTCTTCCTTCAAGTCAGCAATCTCATCGCCCTTTTGGTCAATAACCGTGCCTGACTCAGTTTCAGTGTATAATACTTCCTTTGCAGTAATATCAACATAAATTTCATCGCCAACCTGAACCTTATATTCAGTAGCATAATCCATAATTGACGAGTCAATCGCCGCTTGAATGCTGTCAAGCTCTAAGTCAACCTTAAAATCGCTATAATCAACTAATTCAACATACTTTTCCATGTTGTAATCGTATCTTGTCTTGCTGACAATGCAAGATGATACAGAAAGCACCATAATTAAAACAAGTGCCAAGCAAATAATTCTTTTCTTCATTTTATATCTCCTATTCATTATTATTAATCATTAAGCGCTTTTGTATTACTGTCAATGCCGTTTCCGCCGTGGTCTGTGTATTTAGCATAAATATGATGCATAAGCATATAAAGCAAATACTGAATAACAAGATAAATCAATGTTGTTTCAAGCACAGACAAGAGAATAGAGCCAAGCTCATCAATATAGATCATCCATTGAACATCAATAAGGAACGGAATAATATCAAAAATCAAAAGAACAACGAAGTTAATTGCAAAAATCACAAGAGTAACAAGAAGCATAACTCTCTGTGTAGGATTTTTCCAAGAAATAAATTTTTCAATTCTCTTTGTTCCGTCAACTGTGCTTTTGTATGCAACAAGCGCAATAACAAGTGCAGGAATGTATTGAGTAATAAAGCAATCGCCAAATGCATAAAATATTGAAAAAGTAACTCGCTCAAAAATTCCCATTTCAGCAGAAACCTGCTCCATACTAAAGAATGTAGAGCCAATAACCTGATACACATAAGAAATAAGAACGGAAATTGCAAATATTCCCATTGTCTTAATTCCGTCAACGAATGAATATCTTGAGAATGCATAAATAATTGTGCCATAGCCTGTGAACACCGCAAGTAAATCAAATGCTTTCTTTACATAATATAAGAAAATCAGCATAGGCTCACCGGCGACTATTACCTCGGATGCCAAATAAAAAATAAAAGCAAATACAACAGAAAGACATGCAGTTGCTATTATTAGCTTTAGCGCAAGACTGTAAAATTTCTTTTTCATAATACCACCTGATTTTAGATTTTATCCAAACTTTTATTATTTTAGCATATTTTATTATAAAAATAAAGTATAAATTACAAAGTTTACAAATTTTCATCTAATTTTCACATAAGGAGAATAAAAAATGGAATTTTTCAAGGAATTAGACCACCAAAACCTACTAAATGAGCTGAAAAACTTGTCAAACCAATATGAGGCTATGAATTTAACAAGCATAGGCAACACAATTTTAGGCAAGGAAATCCCGCTTATCACCTTGGGTGACGAAAATGCAAAAAAATCTGTTTTGTATGTGTCAACTCACCACGCAAGCGAAAACATCACCACAAGCGTGCTTCTTAATTTTATTGATGACTACCTGAAAGCATATTCAAGCTTTAACCAAATCGCAGGTATAAACCTTCGCTATCTTTTTAAAATGCGTAAAATTTACATAATTCCAATGTTAAATCCCGACGGTGTCGATTACAGATTAAACGGTATAAGTGACGATAATCCCATCAAGGATAGAGTAATCGCATATAATGGAGAAGAGGACTTTTCAAAATGGAACGCCAACGCGCGAGGCGTGGATTTAAACCATAATTATAACGCGTCATTTGACGAATACAAAATATACGAAAGAGCAAATAACATCACCCCGGGAAAAACAAAATATAGCGGAGAGTATCCCGAAAGCGAGCCGGAAATACAAGCAATAACAAGCCTGATACGAATTAAAAACGACGAATTAAAAGGAATAATAACACTTCATACACAAGGAGAGGAAATATACTGCAAATCAAACGGTAAAACAGTACCGAGCACAGAAATTATATCCCGCCATGTATCAAGAATGTGCGCATATCCAATCTGCGATACCGAGGGAAGCGCCTGCTACGGCGGACTAACCGATTGGGCAATACAGGAAATGAACATTCCTTCATATACAGTAGAATGCGGAAAAGGCGAAAATCCCCTTGATATTAAGCAGGGAAAGTCAATATACGCAAGACTTCGCGAGCTTCTTTTTACATTCCCGATTCTTTTTTAAAAAATACATAAAAGCTATTGCAATACTTATCCTTAAATGCTAAAATATAAATAGTCTGTTCAGACTGTTAAGGAGAAAAAGAAAATGGAATTACAAGGAAAGAAAATTAACTTTTTAGGCGATAGCATCACCGAAGGACACGGAACAAGCGATTGTACAACAAAGCCATACCATCAGGTGCTGAAAGTAAACGCAGGACTTTTAGAGGCGCGAAACTACGGTAAGGGCGGAACAAAAATAGCAAGATTACCTGTTATTACCGATAACCCCTTTGACCAGGATTTTAACCTTCGCGCATTAGATATGGATTTAGATGCCGATGCAGTAGTAGTGTTTGGCGGTACAAACGATTACGGACATTCAACAATTCCTCTTGGTAATTTTGAGGATAGAGATATCCATACCTTCTACGGCGGAATGCACACGCTTTGCTTATACCTAATTAAAAACTATACCGACAAGGAAATAGTTTTTATGACACCGCTACATAGATTACAGGAAGAGAAATTAGACTCAGATGTATCTCGCCCGCTTCACGATTTTGTAAAAGCCATAAGAGAAGTATGCGAATACTATTCAATCCCCGTTTGCGACCTCTACAAGGAAAGCGGAATGTACGGTAATGTATGGGCGTGGTGCGAAAAGTATATGCCCGATGGACTTCATCCAAACGATGAGGGACATAAGCTAATCGCCCACAAGCTACAAAAATTCCTCGAAAATCTATAAGAGAGTAAAAAATGGAGCTTAAAAACATAAAAGCCAATTTTCTTGGCGATAGTATAACAGAGGGCGTAGGCGTAACCTCACCTGATAAGGTATTCCACGCGCTCATAAAAGAAAAATACGGTCTTAGTGAAGCACGCAACTACGGAAAGGGCGGAACGAGAATAGCTCGTCAATCTGAAATTAAGGACCCAAATGAGCCACGCGATAAGGACTTTATTATGCGTGCTGAGGATATGGATCCCGATGCAGATTTAATCGTTGTATTCGGCGGAACAAATGACTACGGCAACGGTCAAGCGCCCCTTGGCAATATTACCGACACCACAATGTTCACCTTTTACGGGGCAGTCCGTGTTTTATGCGTAAATCTCATTAAAAAATATCCAAATTCTCAAATAGTGTTTATAACACCGCTTCACCGTTGGAACGAAGAGGGCGGTCTTGGCACATGGAAGCCTGATGGTGTAAAGCAGCATCACCTCTGCGACTATGCAAAAGCTATAAAAGATGTCTGCGAGCAGCTTGCAATCCCTGTTCTTGATATGTTTGGCAAAGGCGGAATGCCTATCAATATTCACGAATACGCCAAGCTATACACCACCGACGCGCTCCACCCCAACGACGAGGGACACAAAATTTTAGCAAGCAAATTAGGTAAATTCTTGGAAAATCTATAAACCAAAAACTGCTATCTTTCGGGATAGCAGTTTTTGGTTTAAAATACAGTCAAAATTTGAATTTTATTTATAACTCCAAATCGAGATCGATTGTCTATACTGTGGCTATCCACATTGTTGGGCGAACACCAAACTCAAATCCGTTGGAAAAGTATAACCTTGTTTCTCCGTGCTTGCGCATAACGTCATTACTTTCAGAGTGACAGGGGGATGGTAGATATCCACTGTAAACTTGCTTTGCCTCTTTTGCGGTGTAATCATCTCTTTTGGTTACCACTCTTAGCCACCAATTAACAGATAACCCCTGTGATATTCTCAATCTGTAATTATCTTCATTTCCGTCTGCATAAGGCGTTGTTTCTGCAAGTAGCCAATCTCTGTTCGTAAAATACTCTTTTACCTCTTGTTCGCTTAAAAGAAAAATTCGATCTTTTGTGCTTGGGAAATCTCCATTATTTAAATCTATTTGAATTATTTTGTTTTTTTCGTCATTTGAAAAAGCATTTTCGTAAAATTGCGTATTTAGCCAACTGCGTACCGTACTGTTTTCCCAAGACGGATCGTTTTCGCTTTCTGAATAAAACTTATTAACCAAACAAAAGCGACTCATAATTAGCATTTTATCCTCTTGCTTATCAAGTACAATCCATTCAATCGGTTTATCATTTGTGCTATTTAAGTCTTGCGGATAACTGCCAAAGAATAAATTTTTCGACTTAGGTGGCAAATCTATTTGAGAGTGCGGAATCCAATTAAATATTCTATGTTTGCTTGGTTCAGTAGGATTAAAATCATCAATACGCTTTTCTTCAAGATCTAAAAATATATGTGAAAATACGTCTTGATTTTTGAAAAATAAATCCTCTAAATAGCAAAAATATTTCGTACTTCGATCGTTAAAGGAATAAGCATTGGTACATATAATAGGGTTGCATCCGACAGACAAACCCTCGTTAGTTCCTCTTACTTGTAACATAGCATCTCTTTTTGTGACCAAACGTCCCCTTACGTTCGTATCTCCAAATTCAAAAGACGACAACTTTTGAGGAAGATGTTTTTGTAGGAAAAGTTTTTCTAAAAATTCTCTTATTTCCATAAACTTTTCTTTTGCTTCTATATCTTTACAACTTTCTATATATTCCTCGAAAGCAACTATATGCCCATTATTATCAAACATTTTATGTTTGGTAGCATAAAATGTCATGCGATCTTTTAATGCTTTAGTTGCTTTTTTAAAATCACTAAACAAAGTAGTTGTGTTTTTATAATTGTGATACTTATTTTCGTTACGAACATTATAGTATGATTCTTCTCGTAGAACCCAAACCGTTGCACCTATCATATTTGCCTCCAAAGTTAAAATTTTGTTAAAGCATAATAAACTTAAATTTGCCTATTAGACAAAATGCATATCAATGACTATGTAAATTATAATGAAAATCTATTTGATATTATATCACAGAATCGTCAGTATGTCAAATCATTTTGCACTGCACTTACAGACATATCATTATGAAAGAATGGAGCAAAAAAGGTTCTGCATATCAGTTTTAATACTTGTCCTTATAACTTTGCTTTCTTCCTTAAACACCGCTTCCGCTATATCAAGAACCTTTGACACTCCCGCTGATTTAGCTTTATCAATCATAAGTGACAATACATATCTCTGCCTTGCAG
>JAFQAM010000181.1 GCA_017416885.1 Clostridia bacterium
ATTACTGCGCCAACTACTCCCACAGGGCAAGCAATCTTTTCCATTCCGTTTGCTTCATCCGTTTCAATAACGCCACAGGTTTTTGTATCTATGTATTTATTGTAGATATATTCAGAAGCAAAGTGGTTTTTTATCACCTTGTCCTCAACCACGCCCATACCTGTTTCCTCTACGGCGCGCTTAGCAAGCAATATTCTTGCGCGATTGGCTGCCATTGCTGCTTCCTTGAATATTTTATCTACCTGTTCCTGCGAATAGCTTGCAAATTTTTCTTGCGCCGCCTTAACTCTTTTCAAGGCATCATTAAAGCTATTTACATCATTGATAATCTGATAATTCATCATATCCTTTTCTCCCGATTATATACTTTTGAAAACATTTTATCATATTTTAAATATTATTTGAAATGCTATTAACATATAGTGCTATGCTTATAGATATATAGCAATTTTCTATTAATATAATGCGATATTATGCTTTTATAATATGCAAATTTCACTAATTTATTTAAAAAAAGCTCTTTTGCATATGTAAAAGAGCTTTTGATAATTAATTTTTAATAATACCTTCCTTGGCTATTTGAACATTTTCAATAAACATTCTGTCAAGATCGGTCAGCTTATAGCCTTCACGGTATATAAGCACATCCTTGTATTTTTTCTTTGAAAAATCACACTTTTTCTCTATCAAATCGTAATCGCGAAGCATTTCGTTAGGAATAGGTGAAATCCACATAAATGTATTCGGTACCTTATCAAGCAGCATATATTGGCTTGCTCTTTCAAATACATAAATTCTCTTATCAACATACTCAGACATTTCCGCTTTTTTCACATCAATAACAGGCAATGACGGCACATAGGGGTCGCCGTGGATTATTTCCACAAATTCACTTAAATCCTCGGGAGTGATGCTTTCCTTTTTTGCTAACGGATGCTTATCGGACATTGCAAGCACATAGTTGAATTCGGTTATGGTTTCTGCAATAAGGTTTTTCTCTAAGAACATAGATTGAAAATACTTTTCAAAGGTAGTCTGGTATCTGATAATGCCAAGATTATAGTCGCCCTTCAACACATTGTTAATTGTACGCATTGAATTGGTTTCCTTATAGAAAATCTCTGCCGGATTAGCTGTATCAATTTTCTTGGCAAGCTCAGCAAAGGCGTATGCTATGTAGCCTGCTCTCGGCACGCATACGGAAAACTGAGATTTTTTCTTTTTTCCGACCTTGTATATTTCCTCAACCTCATCTATCTGAGATAAAATTCTTTTAGCGTATTGCAAAAATTCTTCTCCGTCAGGCGTTGGATTAATTCCCTTGGAGGTGCGTTCAAAAATTATAATTCCAAGCTCATCCTCCAATTCCTTTATTGAACGGCTAAGGTTAGGCTGTCCCATAAACAGATTTCGCGCAGCCTTACTTATTGATTTTTGCTTAGCAACCTCTACGGCGTATTTTAAAAACTGTATGTTCATTTTTTGAATTCCGACCTTTTCGTTAAAGTATATATTAAATCAATTTCACTCGCAACGCAGGAACAACTCCGCATCCCTTATTGTTCGGATGAGCAAAATAGTCGCTTGTTCCACCGTCTCCTAAAATTCCGCGTATTGCACTGTATTTTGATGATGACACGGTTCTTAACCACCATAACGCGTTTTCATTAGCAGTTATAACGCCCCTTGCCAATGCGTAATCTGTTGGCTTTTTAGCTCTTGCTTCATTACTGTTTAAGCCATAATAGTTTGCGATTACCTCATCATAGGTTAACAAGAATAATCTGTCCTTGAAGCTATAGCTTGTCTTATCATAGCTTGTCGAGTTAACAGTGACATATGAAATACAATTTTGGATTTGTTCAGGTGAAAATGCAAGCTTTAAAAACTCATTATTAAGATATTTTCTTATATATGATTGCTCATAATTTAAGCTTGAAGCATCGAACATTTGCGCGTCGATTGTTTTTTCGGATAAAATGGTATAATAATTATCCTTTGTATCATAAATAATTTCCCATTTCAGCGGTTCAACCTTAAAATAGTGAACATTCTTTTCTATGATTTTTTTTCCGTTGGAAAATTTCAGGTATTGGCTTTTCTCAACAATCTGCTTAGCATAGTAGCATCCGTCGCTGCCTAAATAATATCCTCTGTCATCAATTTTACTTGTGATCTCTACATTGCTTGATTTTACGGTTTGAGGAAATTCGCCAATTATGACGCTTTTTCCGTTTCTTATATATAAATTATTGCTCGGATAGTTAGTTGGAGCAAGCTTGCTTTCGCTTGGCGTTAACACCTCGCTTGAGGGATCGGACAATGTACCCTTTAAAGCATTTTCATCTACATCAATGCTTGAAGGTAAGACTAAATCAAGCTTATCGCAGTTCAAAAATGCTTCCTTGCCGATTTGAGCCACAGACTGTGGAATATTAATCTTTTTCAGGTGCTTACAGTTAGCAAACGCTCTTTCGCCGATATATCTTAATCCGTTTTGAACAGATATTTCCATAACCCGTGAATTTTCGAATGCTCCGTTTTCAATGGCGATAACGGAAGACGGTATATTAATTATAAAAGCATATGGATCGGTTAGTTTTTTTATGATATATGTGCCGTCATACCGTTTTTCGTAATCAAATATGGAAAATTGGTTAATTTCTGTTTTTTCAGTTTCATCTGACAAAACCAAATCAGCACTTAATCTTGCGCCACATTCAATACAAAATCTGCCTGAGGGAACATTTTTACCACACTTGGAACAAGCTTGTGACATATGCTGTCTCCTTTACTTTAAGAATCCGTTTACGATTTGCTCCTCTGCCTCTTGCTCTGTTAAGCCTAAGGTCATTAGCTTTATAAGCTGCTCACCTGCTATTTTACCGATTGCTGCTTCGTGAATAAGGCTTGCATCAATATGATTTGCAGTTATTTCAGGAATAGCGGACACGGTTGCATCATCCATAATAATAGCGTCACACTCTGTATGTCCTGCGCATTTATTATTGCCCTTGATATTGGATAAGAAAATTTGGTGTGATTTATCCTTAGCAACAGAACGGGAGATTACATTTGCGCTTGAATTTTCGCCGTTTAAATCTACTGTAAAGTCGGTTTTGGCAAGCTGAGTGCCGTGAGTCATAATTTTTTCACGGATAACAAGCTTAGCATCGTTTGCAAGCGTTGCATTTGTTACTCTTACTGTGGAATCAATACCCTTGATTTGAGTTGTTTCCATTTCAAGATATCCGCCCTCATCAATTTCAATAACTGTGGTTGGATTCATTACATTTTCGCCGTTGCCGTCCCCATCGCCGTAGTGCTTTTCAACATAGACAACCTTGGCATTTTTGCCCACATGGAAGGTGTGTATACCGTCGTGCTCGGATTTTGAGTCGCCTGTATTGTGAATACCACAGCCTGCAACAATTGTAACATCTGCGTTTTCGCCGATGTAAAAGTCATTATAAACTAAATCCTCAACACCTGTTTTGCTGATAATTACGGGAATATGAACGCTTTCGTTTTTTGTATTTGGCTTGATTATTATATCAATGCCGGGCTTGTCCTGCTTTGTAACAATATCTATATTTGCAGTTGTGTTTCTGCCGCCTAATTCCCCGTTGGCTCTTATATTATAAGCTCCTTCGGGTACGCTGTGCAGGTCGGCTATCTGCATTAAAAGATTTTTTTGAATATTATCCATAAAGTTCTCCTGATATTAATTTGTTGCCTTGCTACATACGCTTGAGGTTTCGCCTCTTAACAGTGACGGTAAAATATCTTCCTTATTTCCGTACTTTGTAACCTCACCGTTTGCAACAACTAATATTTTATCTGCGATATTTAAAATTCTTTCCTGGTGGGATATGATGAGAATAGAGCCTTTTGTTTGCTCGTGCATTTTCTCGAATACTCTTATGAGGTTATTGAAGCTCCATAGGTCAATTCCTGCCTCAGGCTCGTCAAAAACGGATAATTTGGTGCCTCTTGCCATAATCATAGCAATTTCTATTCTTTTCAGCTC
>JAFQAM010000182.1 GCA_017416885.1 Clostridia bacterium
GGCATGCCCATTCCACTTGCCATAACTGTAACAGGTACGCCTTTATATGTGCCTGTGTATCCTTGAATACCGCGAACATTGTTAATAAGCTTTGGATTTTCTAAAAATGTTTCAGCAATAAACTTAGAACGGAGAGGATCTCCGGGCATTAATACTGTTTTTGCAAAATCTGCAGATGTAGCTTTAATATGCGGTGTATATTGATTTGACATAATATTTCTCCTTAATAATTAGAATTACTTTCTTCTTTTTTAGCAATTTTAACAATACGGCTTGTCCCTAAGCGGGTTGCGCCAAGCTTAATGAAATCTTCAGCATCTGCTAAAGATGATATTCCGCCTGCTGCCTTTATTTGAACATCCTTGCCAACATATTTAGCGAAAAGAGCAACATCCTCTTTTGTCGCTCCTCCGGTAGAAAAACCGGTAGAGGTTTTGATAAAATCAGCACCTGAAGCTGTCACAAGCTCGCACATTTTGATTTTTTCATCCTCTGTCAAAAGACATGTTTCAATAATAACCTTAAGTATTTTTTTGCCGCAGGCTTCCTTTAAGCTTTTAAGCTCGAATAAAATTTCGTCATATAATCCATCTTTCAGGTGGCCGATATTAATTACAGTGTCAATTTCATCTGCACCGTTCGATAATGCGTCTTTACATTCGTAAACCTTAACTGCAGTAGTTGAATAACCGTTTGGAAAACCGATTACAGTGCAAATTTTAAGCTGATCCTTTACATATTCCTTTGCTTGCTTTACATAGGAGGCAGGAATGCAAACTGAAGCAGTATTATACTTGATGCCGTCATCGCATACTGCTTTAATTTCAGCCCAAGTGGCGCTTTGAGATAATAAGGTGTGGTCGCATTTGCTTAAAATTTCATTAATGTTCATTGTATATCTCCTTTTTCTTTGTTTTGTCTGTCGATTGCTTCTTGCCAACAACGGTGACACATTGCTATGTATGTTTCATTTCCGCCAATCATAACTTGATCGCCGGATGTTACAACATGCATATTGTTGTCCAATCTTGCATTAACTGTTGCTTTAGAGCCGCATTTGCATATAGTTTTAATTTCAGAAATTGAATCTGCAACCTCAAAAAGGCGCTTGCTTCCTGAAAACAGATGACATAAAAAATCCGTTCTGAGACCAAAGCAGAGAACAGGACAATCGCATACATCAACGATATGGCGAAGTTGATCTATTTGTTCCTCGGTGAAGAACTGACATTCATCGGCTATAATAACATTTGTATCCTTGTGCTCGTTTGCGAATTTTACATATAAATCTACCGACTTTTGAATTGACTCACACGGAGCAAAAAGACCAATGCGTGATTTTACAATGCTTTCTCCGTCACGGGTATCTATGGCAGGCTTGATTAACCAAACCTTCATTCCTCGTTCTTCGTAGTTGAATTTTGTTGTTAATGCTTGAGCGGTTTTAGATGAGCCCATCGCACCATACTTAAAATATAATTTAGCCATATTACACTCCAATGTATTTTTACAGATGTTAATAAAATCTGTTGTTGCATTAATAATATAATATCATAAATTTTATAAAAAATAAAGAGAATTATTAAAATAAATTAAATTATTAAAGTAGATAAAAGGAAATCGTATTTCTCGATTTCCTTTTATCGCTTAATCTGACAATCAAAGCTTAGTTTAAAATTTCATTTAATTGCTTTAATGCATCATCGTAATTTTCAAAATTAATTACATAGTCGCATAAAGCTGCATTTTTATCAACATATTCAAGCGCAAGTAAGCGGTTAACTTTGTCGTCAACAGAGCAGTTTTTGTTGAGAATATTAGCCATAACTCCTTTTTTGTCACGCTTAATAAATATCGTAGTAACATTTTTAAACCGTGTTTTAAGCGCCATTGCTCCACAAATATCCATTGTTGTAATAACACGCTTGCCTTTAGCTAAAATTTTCTCAACATCAACCATTTTTGAGCCATAGCCATGACCTGCATACATAGTGGATTCAAGCATTTCACCGCTATCGCACATTACTCTGAAGTCCTCTAATGGTACATAACTGTACCAATTATTCTTTTGAACTGCTGTTGGATCTTTTGTAGTATAGCTAATTAGCTTTTCAAAGTTTTTATTTTCTTCTAAAAAGCGAGTAGCAATTTTTGTTTTTCCGCTACCGGCAGGTCCAACAAGTGCAATTATGTCAGAATTGGCAGCCTCTGATGCGTTCGATGTAACAGAATAGCTATCGGCAATTAATTCTACAATTCTTAAAAATTCGTCATAATGATTAACTGCAAGCATGCCTGTCGCTTCTTGATTCCAAGGACGACGCATTAATACAGGGTATTTAGCCTTTGAGTTAAGTATATTATGCATTGCATCATCGAAAAGAATATCTGTGTGAATATTGTCTTTACGAGCTCCCATATAGATATGGTCAGCAGGTATTTCGGGAAATTCTTCCTTTATTCTTTGAGCACGAATACCCATAAATTCAGGCGGAACAGCAGTGCAAATAAATACCTCCGTCATTTGGCTAAGCTTTCTAACAAATTCTTTAGCTCCTTCGTAAACAGGTTGTGTACGATAAAATTCTGCATCAGAAAAATACGGATAAATTGAGTCAATTCGTGAACCCAAAAGTCCCCAGCTTGATTTTTCATATATTGTCATAGGTGGATCGAATTTATGTTTTTCGTTTGCTAATTTGATGGCATAGCTTGTGCATTCCATTAAAATGTCATCCACATCTAAGGCAGTTGATAATTTGTATTTTTTCATTATAGTTGTTTCCTTTCTTATTATTAAACTCTTATATAGCAGAGAAGCAGTATAGCATATTGGTTCGTTTGATAAAAAAAGCAACTCCGCATGTTTGATACAGAAACATGGAAAGTTGCTTGATTTATTATAACATATTTTTGAATTTTTGTCAAGTAATAACAAAAGCCACGGATTTATTGCTAACAAAAGCTATGGATTTATTGCTACAACAACGGAATTAATAAGCTCCACAATAGTATCACCGGAAGAATATTTATATTTTTTTATTGTAGAACAAATTATTACCACATCACCATCATGCGGCTGATTTTCCATTGCTTCATATATGTTGCCGTTTTCATCATTAAGACCGTACACATATATTTTATTGCCGGACTCATCGGTTATATAACAGTTTCCGTATTTTGTGTTTGTGAAATCGCTAAGCCTGCCCTTATAGTATAGGTATTCAGTTGTTTCCTGACCGGCATTTAACTTGTTACCAAGCTGCAAAGCGGTACTGATAGGAGTTATAGTATAGTTTTCATTTGGTTTAACCGTTGAGCTTGAACCGTTTGAAAGCCTTCCGTCCTTTATAGCGGTAGCCAAAAGATCCCTTGCGTATGTGTCTTCATCATAATAGTCAACAACAGTAAGATTATTATATCTGTAAAGAGCCGTA
>JAFQAM010000183.1 GCA_017416885.1 Clostridia bacterium
AATAAATGTAATCCATCGGTTTAATTGTCCCGCCGGTCATAATAATCTTATACGCCTCGGCGATAAGACCGATATGTCTTGATTTTACATCAAAGATTGCTTGAGGTACTCCGTATTCCCTCTCGCCGTTTTCGTTTATTTTGCCCTCTATGCTTTCGCAAAGAGCATATCCTGAATACCCCTCGTCAAGGGTATAATAGGTGTACTTATAGAGCTTTCCGTCGTTCATTTCAACATCAAGCTGATAGATGATATTTTCCTCTGTTTTTGCGTTTTGTAGCTCCTCGCCTGTCAGCTTAGTAAATCTTGATGGCATTGGATAGTACAAAAGCAATGTATATAGGTTGGAAAATTGGTTTGTGGTATATGCTTCGGTAGCACTTAAATTGTCGATAAACTCATATTTACCGCTGCGTGATTTGGCTGTAAGCTGACCGTTTGGGCTAATGGTAATCTCAAATTCCTCGTTAAAGTCCTTTGTTCTTATTCTGATTACCTTAACGCCTGATGCTCCGATATCCGGCTCAGGTCTTAAATATTCGCTGAAGCCTGCAAATACCGAGTTGGTGGCTGCCCAATCAAGCATTGTCTGGTTATCGTTCTTTAAGAAGTATAATTGCTCTGAGGGAACCTCAACTATTGTAACCTCGGCGTGATAGCCTGACATTACATAGTGAACGCATACTTCCTCGCCGTCAACCTCTTTTTTGAACTCCTTGCTGATATAAATAGCGGGGATATAATTTGTGTCGCTTGGCTCCTTTACTGTGCCATATACTAAATATTGCTCCTGGTTTTTGCCAAGGCCGTATTTTTCAAGCGTTGCTTCGTCGGGATCTAATGCAACCACTCTGTCGCCTGCAAAGCTGATATAAAGCTGACCGAATACGCCTAAAACATAATCGTTGCTTGCGATTATCTTTTGAGGGAATACCTCGGGATAGGTAAATCTAAAGGTTGCCGAGGTAGATGTGCCGATTAATTGTCTATCCTGCTCAAGCATAATAATTTCCTTGGAGCTTCCCCCTGCTTGAGTAGTTAATAAAATGATGAACTGATTTATATCAAGTCCTGCCTCTGATGCGTTTTTATACTTTGTATAAATGGCAGGTGAGATATAATCGCAAATTCCCTTTAAAATTGCATTATCAACAAACGGTGCGTTGATAAGGTACACATGGTCTCTTCCCTCTACCGATACATAATAGCTTTGGGCAGATGACATAACCTTGTTGCCGATAAATAGCTTATATTCCTTGGTTTCATCTCCGTCCTTATATGTAACCGTTACCTTTGCATTACATAAAAGCTCGGTTGCTCCGTACTGCGCCATTTCGGCGCTTGTTACATTTCTGATAACCGTGCCGTCCATTGGAACCTTTGGTTCCTTGGCAAATACGGAAAGATAAGCATATACGGCTCTATCGTAGGTCACTCTTTCGTGGTCCTTAATTACCATTGAGATTTTGCCGTTATCGTCCTTTTGCTGAATAAAGCTATATTCGCCTGTACTGTTTTCAACCTTGATTGCAAGGAGATTTTCGTCAGCGATTGGCTTATACAGCGACACATTGACGCCGTTTGTGTATTCGCCATCTAAAATTTCAGGCGGTTCTCTTTTGCTGTCCTCCTCCTTTAAAAGAGGCGCAACCGCGAAAATAAATACTAAAAGCAGACAGAGGAAAACGCCGCCTAACACGCTCAGTGTTATATAATCCTTTTTCCTTATCATCTGCGCTTTCTCCTGAATATCAATACTCCGCCAACTGCTATTGCAATTACAGGCATTACTACTGAAAGTAATACCGTTGCGGTTTTTGCTTGACTTTCTGTAATATCAAGGTCGTAGTTTGCAAATGCCTTATAGTCGATTTCAACCGTTGTTTGCGCTGAGGTCATTGAGTGTACGAGTGATAAGATAATATCACTGTTTGGATATGCCTGATTTTGTAACGCTTCATTTGAGGCAAAGCCGTTTGATGGGCAATATACAAGATATGAATATCTGTCGCTATTTCCCTTGCCCTTTAAAATTGAGGACACGCTCATTACAAAATGGTTGCCGTTTACATCCTTATATTTTCCGCTGTTTGCGGTCTGGAAAAGAGGTAATGTATAAATGTAGCTGTCACCCTCATACGCGCCGCTATCGCTCATAAACTTTTCGTTTATTGTAACTGAGGTTGCGTTTGTAAAGAAGGGCTTGGCGCTTGTTGCGTTTGATAAATATGAAAGATATGATTTTGCAGCATTATTTGATGAAATTTCGCCGCGGAATGAAAATTTATCGCCGATAATGTTTGATTTTTCATCTGTTACCTTACCGCCCACATTTGTTGTTACGCCGCATCTTGATTCAAGGAAGGAAAGAAGCCTTGGCGTGTTATCGTTAAAGTCGGGATTTGTAAATATCATAACACTGCCCTGATTTCCCATATAGGAATCAAGCTTATTTATTATTGTAGCGGACAAATCAAACTCGGGCTCATTAATTACTATCATTCTTGCGTCCTTTGGTATTTCCGCATTATCAAGGTCGATTTCCTCCACCTTGAAGCCACAATAGTAGAACAGATTAATAAGCTCAATAGGCGCTTGGTTTTCTCCGCTCTTTTGGTAAAGCTTTTCGCCGTGTCCTGTTAAGAAATAAACCGCAGGCGCTTCATCAAGGGTTAAGCTTAAAATTGCGGAAGCGAATACCTTTTCGCCGTTATACGCATAAAGTGAGGAGTCGCTTGATGAGAAGCCGTAGAAGGAACGGGCTGCATACACCTTAAAGTGTGTGCCGTAGGAAATTTCGCCCTTTTCATCTACTGTTCTTCTTGCAATAATTACAGGATTTTCAATGCTGTTCAAAAATCTGTCAATCTCTGTGAATTTTGTTTTGAAGAAATCCGGCTCCTTGGCTGTATCGTGGTAGGAAATGATTATATTATCGTATTCCTTTGCGATTTGCGTTGCGGTTGCGTACACATAGGATAGCGCATCTCCGCTTGAAAGATTTGAGAAATTATTTTTTGCATAGTCCTCGGAGCATGTAAAGATTACCTCAACATCCACATCCATATTCGCGCCCTTTAATGTTTCCTTCAGCGCGTCGGAAATGGTATAAATCTGCTCGTCGGTCATATCTAAATACCAATCGAATTTATCCCCTAAAACTGTGATAATTGCATTAAGCATAATTACGCAAGCGATTACAAGCGCAATTATCGACACATTAATGGCGTTTTTTCTTGCTCGGGGAGTTTTAAATATCTTATCCATATTGCCCCCCTTAGTTATATCTGCGCGCTTCAAACACGCGTGTAGTTAAAAATACGAATATGCCTGCTACTGAAATATAGTAAAGCAATGCTGAAATATCAAACATACCGTAGGTGAAGCTTTGGTATCTTGAATAGAGCGAGAACCAATCAAGCACTACTCTTACGCTTTCGTTCTCAATCAAGGAATTAAATGAGCCGATAAGCAAAAATGCAAGCAATACTACAATTGTGAGTACAATTGATGCAAACTGATTTTCAGTAAGCGAGGAAATGAAAATTCCAACAGCAATAAAGCAAGCGCCGATTAACATCATTGCAAGCATATTGCCAATCATAAGCGCTACATTAGGTCCGTAGCCGTTTACAACATCAACCACCGCATAATCAAATAACGGAATAAAGAAAATCAATGTTGAAATTAAGTAAATACCAAGCATTGTAAGCGCAGATAAGTATTTACCGAGCACCATTTGCCAAGAGGAAATTGGCGCGGTCATTAAAAGCTGCTCTGTTTTCAGCTTTTTCTCCTCTGAGAAGCTTTTCATTGTAAGGATTGGTAAAAATACTACCATTCCGTAAACGATTATTGAAAAGTATCCGCTTAGCTCTGAGGTTGAATTTAATAATGTGGATATAGAAAAGATAAATGCGGAAAGGCAAATAGCAACCGCTAAAAATATGTAGCCTGTCCAGGTTGTAAAATATCCACGCATTTCTCGTTTATAAATTGCTAACATATATCCCCCTATCTCCTTTTGTCGCTATCAATGAGCTTAACGAATACATCCTCAAGCTCGCCCTCGGTATTTTCAAGTCCCATAATAGGGAAATTCTTTTTGGCTAATGCGTTGAACATTGGCTTTCTTATATCAATGCCGTTTTTAGACTCAACAAGAAATGTAAAGGAATCTCCTTCCTTTATGCCGCTTTCGGTGATTTTTGTAACACCCGGCAAGGAGTTAAGAATACTATATACTTCCTTTTGAGGTCCTGAAACCTTAACCTTGATTTTGGTTGACTGTCCTAAGGAGCCTAAAAGGTTAGATGCTTTTTCGTCGGCAATAATTCTGCCCTGGTTGATAATCAAAATTCGCGTGCAAACCGCCTGTACCTCGTTAAGCAGATGCGAGGACAAAATAACAGTATGGCTTTTACCTAAAATTCTTATAAGATTTCTGATTTCAATTATCTGCTGCGGATCAAGACCGACGGTAGGCTCATCAAGAATAATGATTTTCGGGTTACCTATAATCGCAGAGGCAATGCCTACTCTTTGCTTGTAGCCCTTGGATAGATTTCTTATAAGCCTGTCCTTGACATCGTTGATTTTTACTGTGCTTATAACCTCGTTTAAGTGCTTTTCCTTGTTTAAGTCGCAGCATTTCAGCTCGTAAACAAAGCAAAGAAACTCGTAAACGGTCATATCGGTATAAAGCGGCGGTGTTTCGGGCAAGAAGCCGATATTTCTTTTAGCCTCGATTGGCTTTTCCATAATATCAATGCCGTCAATCAGCACCTTTCCCATTGTAGGAGAAAGATAGCCCGTTAAAATATTCATTGTTGTTGTCTTTCCTGCTCCGTTAGGGCCTAAAAAGCCAACTATTTCCCCTTGCTTAATAGAAAAGGAAACATCATCAACGGCGTATGTGTCGCCGTATTTTTTTATTAGGTTTTGTACTTCGATCATAAAAACTCCCTTTGGTCGTTTTATAGCAGTTAGCCGATAGCCGTCAGCAGTTAGCGAGATTTGATTTACAAATGCTTTTACAATTAAATCCTTTGCTTATGTTTTCGCTATTTGATGATTGGTTATTGCTATTTACCGCTTAAAGCATATTTTCACATTTTCAAGTATAGCATATATTATAAAATAAATCAATAATATATTTTATAAAGGAATAAATTTTCAGGTTTTCGTCACAATTTCTACGCAACAAAAACTAATTTCGCTATCGGCTTACGGCTGACAGCTATGCGACTGTAAGGAGCAAAATTTTCGTCACAATTTTTTGTGATACGGTTGACTAAATACACATACTATGATAAAATATTTTTGTTATCGCGAGCGATAAACTAATTTCGCTGACTGCCGACGGCTGACGGCTGACGGCTATGCGACCGAAGGGAGCAAAAAAAATGAAACCAACAAGAAATTACGAAGGCAACGCGTGGTGGGAATTCTACTGTGACGACATAATGACCGAATATCGCCAATCCTATGAGGAGGGGCTTGATATTGAGGATTTAAAGCCTGTTTTTGAAGCTGTATCAAAAATGAAAAGAAGTGAGCATAAGGAAGAAATTTGCGATGTTCTTTTTAATATGATATGCGAAGCGAAAACAAGAGAGGACTTTAAATACACCGAGCCATCAGATTATGACGAAATTCAGAAATTAACTAAAAAATATCCAATTAAAAAGGTTCGTTTATCAAAGAAAGCGCTTGAAAAAAAGATACAGGGCGCGTGGTTTGGTAGAATTTGCGGCTGTATGCTGGGCAAGCCGATTGAGTGTCTTTGGAAGGAGGATATTTGGAAAATCCTTAAATCCTCAGACAATTTCCCTCTGAACAGATATATAAAAACAACCGATATTAAAGAGGATATGAAGCATATCGGTTGGGTTTTGAATAGACCGTTTATTGATAAGATTGATGGATTTGCTCCATTCGATGACGACACTAACTATATGGTTATGGGATATGAGATTATTAAGCGCTACGGCAGAGACTTTACACCCTGGCATGTAGGTCACGCGTGGCAAATGCTTCAGCCTAAGGAATCATACTGTACCGCTGAAAGACGCGCGTTTATTAATCTTACAAACCGTTTTACTCCGCCTCACACAGCTACATATAAGAATGTATTCAGAGAGTGGATTGGCGCGCAAATAAGAGGCGACTATTTTGGATATATCAATCCGCAAAACCCAAAAACTGCCGCGAAAATGGCATTTAACGACGCTTCAATTTCACATATTAAAAACGGTATTTACGGTGAAATGTGGGCGTCAGGTATGATTGCTCTTGCATTCTCAACCGATAATATGGTAGATATCATTAAGGGCGGTCTTGCTGAAATTCCTTACACATCAAGGCTTTATGAAAGAGTTAATGCTGTAATTGATTGGTACAATGAAGGTCTTACAAGCGAGGAATGCTTTAATAAAATTTACGAGGAATGGAACGACCATATTAGCCACGACTGGTGTCATACAATTTCCAACGCCATGATAGTTGCCGCTTCGCTTCTCTATGGCGAGGGCGATTATTCAAAAACAATTTGTATGGCAGTTCAAGCCGGCTTTGATACTGACTGTAACGGCGCAACTGTCGGCTCAATCTTAGGTATCACAAACACCATTGACGGCATCGACAAAAAGTGGACAGAGCCATTTAATGATACTCTTGAAACAACACTCTTCGGCTATGATAAGGTTAGCATTACCGATATGGCGAAGAAAACAATAGAACATTTATAAAAAAACCAACGAGCAATCGTTGGTTTTTTTATAAATGTCAAATGTTAGCTGTTAGCCGCCAGCGAGATATGCTCCTTTCAGCCGCCAGCCGTTAGCCGCCAGCAGTTAGCGAGGTTGGAACTTACGAAATACGCATACACCGTAGGGGATGGCGTCCTCGACATCCCGAAAATAATGGGTAATGAATAATGAATAGTGAATAGGTGCGACTTTGTCGCGGTAGGGGATAGGGGCTCGCTATGCTTACAGCGGGAAGTTTGGAAATAAATCTAAAATTTTTGGAAAATATTTTTCAAAAATTGCAATAATTATTGACTTTTTTGCAAAAAATGATATACTATTTATAGAAAAAGGAGTAACGGTTATGGCAAACAAAAACAAAGAGCAAATTATCAATTACATTCTTAAGCTTATCAGAGCAAATGACAAGGAATTAGTAAACAAGGTTATTGATTCCTTTGAAGCATCAAAATCTACTGTTTATAACTATTTAAAGGAATTAAGTGAAAGCAAAATAATAAGAAAAAATGAGCATTCGGGACTTTATGAGCTTATTTATACAAGCTATAATTTTGAGTATAATAATAACGGTTCGCTTTTAGAGGATGTTGTATTTGACAGGGATATTGCGCCGCTATTAAATGGGCTTGAAAAAAATGTTTTTTCTGCTTGGAGATATGCATTTACCGAAATGATGAACAATGCAATTGAGCATTCAAAAGCAGAAAAAATCAGGGTGGCTGTGTTTAAAAGTCAATTGGAAATATCTATTATGCTATTTGATAACGGAATAGGTATCTTTAAAAACATTCAAGAATATGTAAAAAAAGAGCAAAATCAAGATATTTCATTAAATGACTGCGCAGGACTTTTATTTGCAGGAAAATTTACTACCGCGAAAAGCATGCATTCCGGCGAGGGCATTTTCTTTACATCGCATTTAATGGATACATTTTTTATTCTGTCCGATAAGGTGCTTTTTTCACGAAATAATTTTGAAGACTTTCAGCTTATGAGTGAGACTAATCATAATGATGCAAGCGCAGGTACATTCGTTTTTATGTCGTTATATAATCATAGCAAAAAAACCACCAAAGAGGTATTTGACCGTTTTTCTAATGTTGACGACGGTTTTATAAAAACACAAATTCCAATAGCACACTTTTTTGTAAACGGAAATCCTGTTTCCCGTTCAGAAGCAAGGCGACTTGGGGAGCTAATAGTAAAGTTCAAGGAAATTAATTTAGATTTTGCAGGAGTTGACGAGGTGGGGCAAGCGTTCTGCCATGAGCTTTTTATCGTGTGGCAAAACCGAAATCCCGATTCTGTTTTAAATATTCTCAACGCCTGTGACGATGTAGAAAGAATGATAAAAAGAGTGAAAAACACAAAATAAAAGAAACAAAACCAACGAGCAATCGTTGGTTTTTTTATAAATGTCAGTTATTAGCCGTTAGCCGCTAGCCGTCAGCGAGATATGCTCCTTTCAGCCGCCAGCCGTTAGCCGTCAGCAGTTAGCAAGATTTGATTTTACGGGTTTTTGCAAAAATCTAATCGCACTAAATAAAAAACAACCGCTAAACACACTCGTTTTATGAAAAGCTGAAGTCAACTTTTTTCGTAAATTTTATTGATTAGCCTTAGCAAAATCCCGAAGGTTATGCATGATTTTCTTAGCGGAGAAATTGGAAAACATCGCTAAGCGCGAGCATCGCATTTGACTGGTCAAATACTCTATGGACTACGCCCAAACCCATATCACAAGCAGAAAGAGCAAGCACGCAAGACAAAAATCTTGTATGTTTGCTCTTTTTTCTGTCAGTGAAGTTTTTGCTGTCGCAAAAGTGAAGTTGTGTGATACACAGTGAAGTTGCTCGCCAAGGTTCGCAGTGAAGTTAAGTTTGCCCACTTTTCCGAAGGCAAAACCTCACTATCCGTAGGATAACTTCACTTACGGAGTAAACTTCACTTGCCCATAGGGCAAACTTAGTTATGCGTGTTCTCCGTTAAGGATAACACGCATATCCTTCGGAATTTTGTTTATAGTAGTTGGGAAAGTCTTGGCGCAAGATACACCGGAACATTTGTTATATATCCGTCCTTCCGATAACCTCTTTTTGAAAAGCGTATTGCATATTCGGGTGTTTTTTCCTTTATATATTTTTTGAAGGAAGGAGCGCTTTTATCTTCTCCTGCCTTTGCTTCAACCGGTATAACCTTTGTTCCGTACTGCAGAACAAAATCAAGCTCGCTGTTTTTATCGGAATAATAAAACGGTTCTGCTGCAAATTGTCCCTTTAACTGTTGCAATATAAAGTTTTCAGTAAGCTGTCCCTTAAACTGATAGTCAGATTTCAAGAGTATTGCGCCGTTGTCTATTCTTGCCATATACTTTAGTAGTCCCGTATCAAAGACAAACAGCTTAAACGCATCCAATTTTGCAAACGCTGAAAGAGGATGCTCCATTTTAGATACATTATATACGCGATTCAGCATTCCTGCAGAAACTAACCATTCTATCGCTTCTTCAAAATCTCTTGCTCTGGCACCCTGTCGAACAGCATTATAGATGAATTTTTCATTATCCTTAGCAAGCTGAGACACTATGCTTCTGAACACCATAAGGATACGACCGCTATTCACTTTACCGTTATGCTTTGAAAAATCATTTTCGTATATTTCTATCAATTCCTTTTGAATTTTCGCTATTTTAGAAGCATCCTTATATTTTATCCAAGAAGAAACACATTCGGGCATTCCTCCTATAATCAAATATAAATTATATGCATCAAGAAGTCGGTTGTGGAATATTTCTTCAATTTGCTGTTCCTTTTCTATTGACATATAGTATGAATATAAATTTTCATCTATGGCATTTAAAAATTCATCGAAGGTCAAGGGCGAAACATCAAGCAGGTTTACCATTCCCACGGGATAAGATTTCGGTTGTGCCAAAAGTGTCCCCAACAAGCTTCCGGCAGAAATTATATGATATTCGTTTGCTTTTTCCTTAAAATATTTAAGAGAATTTAATGCTTCCGGGCACTCTTGAATTTCATCAAAAATCACAAGAGTTTTTTCGGGAAATATTTTTTCCGATGCTATTATGGAAAGAAGCTCAATTATTCTTTGAGGATTTTTGTTAGAATCAAAAATGGATTTTAGCTGTTCGTCCTCATCAAAGTTGAAATACACAAAATTATCGTAATATTCCTTTCCGAATTCTTTCATCAACCAGGTTTTGCCGACCTGTCGCGCGCCGCGTAAAACCATTGGCTTTCGATCGTCACTGTTTTTCCATTCAATAAGCGAATTTATTGCATTTCTTTTCATAAAATCACCGCCTTTGTATTTGCTCTATTTTGATTACATTACTATTTTAACACATTTTTCTTAGAAAATCAACGAACATTTACACATTTTTCTGAATTTTAAAGGTAATTTTAACACATTTTTCTAAAAATATAAATTCCATATATAATTTAATTCAAAGGTTTCCCGAACGGTTTGGTTGGGAATTTTTTTAAAGTTAGCCTTACGGGATTTTTGCAATAATCCAATCACATTAAACCAAACAACCGCTAAACACACTCGTTTTATGAAAAGCTGAAGTCAACTTTATTTTTCATAAGATTATTTGATTGCTTCTACCGTTAGTTTCATTCCCGTTTCAAAGCCTTGACAAAAATGATGTTGACAAAAATAAAAATTCAGTTCGCTAACGAGACTGTCGTATTCGTCAAGCAGGTCACTGTCTATTACCTGTGTCAGCTGCTCTCTTTTCTCTGATAATTTTTTTCGTAATTTCAAAAATTCCTCATCTTGTATGTTACACTGCTCTAACGGATAAATTTTTCCTGCAAATAATGCTTTTATTGTTTCTTTCATTGTAATACTCCCTTTATATGATGCTTGCTTTTCTATTTTAATTTATCTATATTGTTTTTACAATTCCCATAATTAAGTATATACTTGTATAGGTATATAGCAAAATCCCAAACGAAAAGGGGGGTTCCCATAAGGAAGTTTGATTTTTCCTTGTAGGGACCGGCGTCCTCGACGGTCCGTTTGCACAAGATTTGATATGCAGAAAACAAATAAATAACCCCGACAGATTTCCGATTTCTGTCGGGGTTTATTTTAATCAAGTTTCAAATATGGTTTTGAGTATTCAATAGCATCCGTGGGAGAAATCTTTGATTTATCATCAAGTGACAAGAAAGCTCTCGGATAATTATGGAAGGCCTTTATATATCGACTAATAGTGCCAATATAACCTTTTTTTGTTTGCACTACATTATTGAGACATTCTGATAAGATAGCGTGCATTTCAAAAAGTAAATCTTCGTATTCATCAGAATAACCAGACATAGCGGTAGCCTCTTTTAAGGCATTTGAAAGCTCATCTTGGTCATAACCATACGATGTAGACAAAATAGTAATAATTTCTTCGGTTTGTGAAAGAGATATATTTTTCAAACCAATACACCCGGTTATAAATTGCATTGCTGAAAAAGCAGATATCAATTTTTCTCGGTTATGCTTCCATACTAATTTGTTGAAGTTCATAGTTTTCAAGCTAACTGCCGTTCGATATAGCAGAGAAGCTAAAACATTTGTCCTTGTCATAAATATCCCCCTATTACAAACCTAAATCTATTTATCGCCAGTTTCGCCTTTGTTTTACAAAGGCACAGGGCAAAGCC
>JAFQAM010000184.1 GCA_017416885.1 Clostridia bacterium
ATTTACGGTATAGCCACCGAATGCAATTCCTGTGCCGTTTGAGGAATAGCCGTTCTCTGCCAATGCACTAAAGAGTGCGTCAGCTGCTCTTGTCACATCAAGAGCGGTACAGCCCTCGTTTGTGCAGTCCTTGCAATATACGCCTGCCTGTGTATAGCCGTTTGCGTACTCAATAGCCTCGTTGAAGTTATGCTCTGTTGTGCCGGGAATAGATTTTTTACACATATCACAGCTTACACCGTCAAGGCAAAGTCCTGTGCCCTTGTAATCATGCTCGCCATTATAGAATGCCTCGCACTTGTTGTAGTTGTAAACGATTACATTTGTATTATTGGTTGTTGCATATGTTGTATAATCAACATTCGGATCATATTCAACAAGAGTTGCACTTGTGAAATTCTCGTTAGCGCCTGAGGAAGTGAATTTATCCTTCAACGCTTGAGCATTTGCCTGTGAGCCTGTAAAGAAGAAGGTCACATTCTTTGCTTGATTAAAAATATTGTAGAACTTTGTAGATTCACTACCGCTATTGTATAAGAACTTGTATTCTGCGTCAGGCAAATAAACATACTTGATATTAGACGAGCTAAGGCAGGTTTCAAAGTCATTATTAGGACTATAGAATGTGGTAAAGCCTGCACCGAAATTGATTGTCTGTAGCTTAGCACAGTTTGCAAATGCCATTTTTCCAACGCTTTTTACTGAGTTTGGCATAATGAGCTCGGTAAGCTCATCGCAATCGTAAAAGAAGGATGCCGGAATGCTTGTAACTCCCTCGGGAATTATAAATTTCTTCAGCTTACGGCATTGATAAAATCCACCGTTGTTTCCTTGAACCAAGCCTGTTGAGAGATATTCCATATTATGGATCACCTCAAGCTCATAGCAGTTACCGAACAGGTTCTCACCCGAAATTGAGGAGCAATAAGGAGCTATGCTTTCAACACCATCGTTAATTACGGTATGAACAGGGAAATAGATTTCCTTAATGTTTGCGCTTCCCTCAAATTTGTATTTGGCTTGAATACTTGTAACATACTTAGGCATTTCAAGTCTGATAAGATAATCACACTCACCGTTTCCCCATGTGCCTCCATCGGATTTATAGCCGGCAAAGGCGGTTGCATCTGCTTCTGCGATTTTCGCATTAAAGTTAGAAATGTTAGCCGCAATGCTATATGTGGTGCTTCTAATCAAATAGTAAGCGGGGTACACATAGTAGGTTGGGGTTTCGGCAAGATCGCTAAGAACGATTACCGAATCAGGGTCAGCGCTCTTATAGTTAGTTTCGTCCTCAAGGCCATCTACTCTTGAAATATACGCGCCCGGATTTGCGTGAATTTCTTCCAAGGTAGGAAGGGTGTCAAGCTTTATGATTTTGCTCTCTGCGCTTGCGGAAATTACGAATATTGACATTAGTGCCACTATCATAATCGCCATGATTAAAATTTTCTTTTTCATGTTTTTCTCCTAAAATTATAGAATATTTATATAGTATAATTTTACCATATAGATATATATTTGTCAA
>JAFQAM010000185.1 GCA_017416885.1 Clostridia bacterium
CTTAACTTCACTTGTGCGTAGCACAAACTTCACTGCATAGCAACTTCACTTTCGCGGCAGCGAAAACTTCACTAACAGAAAAAGAGAGGACATTTCGGCGATAAACCGTTTTGTTCTCTCTTTCTGCTTGTATAGGGGTTCCCCGAAGCGAAGTATGAGCTTTGGGGGTTCTCGTATAAGGGTTTGGGTTTCGCCCATTCTGTATTTGTCCAGACAAATGCGATGCTCGCACTTAGTAGAGTTTTCAAATTTTCCGCTAAGAACACCACCGATTTTCGGTGGCATTTTTTGTATTGTAGATATTTAATGAATTGCTTTTACATGAATTGAACTGCGTTTATGAATTGCAATATATTGCAAAAACGTGCTTCGCACTCGATATATTTTCGCTTCACGAAAACGCGGATTGACCACTGACCACTAATCAACATTCCATTTTGTTTCAAAATCGCGTAAGGCTTGTAGGTACTTTTCCTTGTTTACGGGATAAGCAAGGCCGTGGCCGGCGTTTTCGATGGGGACAAGGGATTTTAGAGCGGTGCACTCTTGGTACATTTTTTCGCTCATTGAGTAGGGGACAAAGTCGTCATTTGTGCCGTGGATAAATATTGTTGGGATTTTGGTTGATTTGGTGGCTTCAATCGGGGAATACTCGTCAAGGTTAAAATGACCGTAGATTTTTGCGCCTAATTTTACAAACGGATACATTAATTTTGGCGGTAGCTTCATTTCAGCAATGGTTTTCATAATAATTTCCTTTGGTGTGGAATAGCCGCAATCGGCTAAAATGCATTTAACATTATCGGGAAGCTTTTTGCCGCTTGCCATAAGCACTGTGGCGGCTCCCATTGAAACACCTGTTAAGATGATTTTTGTTTCACTGCCGAAGCGATCTGACACATACTCCGCCCATTTGATGCAGTCCAGATGCTCTTTTATGCCGAATGTAATTGTATGTCCGTCGCTCTCTCCTGCGCCTCTTTGGTCAACTATTATTGCATTTCTGCCAATAGCGAAGCATCTTTCAATGCCACCGCTTAAATCTCTTTCGCCGTTACCTCTGTAACCGTGGAAAAGTATTTCAATTGGCGCGCCTTTTTTATATTCGTAATACTTTCCTACAAGTATTAGTCCGTCGTGAGATTTGATTTTTAATGTTTCGGGATTTAATGCTCTTGCATCCTTCATCCATTTAATCATATCCATTCTGTATGGCTCATAAAGCTCCTCTAACTGAAACTTGTATTCCTCGGGATTACATTCCTTGCGTTTTGGGGAATAAAATGCCATTAAATAGCAAATTAGCGACACAGTAAGTGTAATTATTATAATTCCGCCTAAAACTCCAAGTGTTATATACAGTGCTAACATTGTTCACCTCGTAAATTAAAGCTTTTTACAAAAGGCTTTATTTTTATGTACTCGTTCTTGCCCGGGCATAGCTTGTACATTCCTATGGTTGATAGGATATACCAAGAAGCCATACTTCCGTTATCCTCGTCACCCGGGAAGCCGATTTCCGTTTTATAGGAAAATAGCTCCAATGCTTTTTTTATCCATTTTTCGCATTTTGAGCTTTCGCCTAAATATGCGTAGATATATGGCAAATGGAATGAGGGCTGATTGGAAATTGCAAATTGGCATAGATCAGCTTGCGCCATTTCTGTCATTTCGTGTATTTCACCGCCGTAGCCGTGTACTCTGTATTTTGGTGGAATTGTAAACACCTCATCAAGCTTTTTAAGGAAATTTTCCTTGCTTCCGTATAGCTTGGCAAGTCCCTCTATATCGTGAGGCACAAAAAATCCGTTTTGATATGCAGAGCCCTCGGTGTAGCAACCGCCCCATTTAAGTGGATCAAAGTCGCTTTCAAATTCTCCGTTGGATTTTCTACCGCGCAAAAAGCCGCTTTCCTTATCGAAAATATTTTTATATGATTGGCTTCTTTTGATATATTCGTTGTAAATATCGTTTTTGCCCAATTTTTTCGCAACCTGCGCGATACAGTAGTCGCCGTATGCAAAATCCTCTGTAAGATTTACGCTTTCCTTGTATAAATCAGCAGGCACATAGCCGTATTTTATGTATTCAGCTATACCGTTTCTGCCGTAGCGGTACTCCTTTGACGGTGTGGTTGCGTGATGTATCATACCTTCAAGCGCTTTTTCTAAAATTTCATTTGATACAATACCGTGGCAAGCTGCCTCAGCTATTACGCCGTCAATTAATGTGCTCGGCATACAGCCTGTTTCGCCAAGAGATATCCATCTTGGTAAATATCCGCCCTCAATATAGTCATTTACGAAGCCTTCAACCATACTTGCAAATTCTTTTTTCGCAATTAAGGTAAACAGCGGAAATTGAGTTCTTACTGTGTCCCAAAAGCCTGTGCCCATATATCTTACGCCCTTATGCTTTTTGCCGTCATAAGGTGAATAATGCACACATTCTCCGCTTTTTTCTGTTTCGTAGGCTATGCGAGGAAATAAAAATGCTCTGTACATACAGGAATAGAAGGTGCGCTTTTGTTCCTCGTTTTCTGTGTCAATTCCTATTCTTGACAGCTTTTCCTCCCATTCCCTTTCGCCATACGCCTTGGCTGTGTCAAAGCTGCTTCCTGTAAGATTTTCAATTGCTTGCTCCCTTGAAATATAGGAAATAGCAATTTCTAATTCTACGCTTTGCTTTTTCAATGCAATATGAAATCCGTTTTCGCATTTCTTGGATTTTTCGCAGTCTATGGCGTCGCTATCGAATTTTGCCACATAGTGCATTTTAAAATCGGTATGGTCGCCCTGTCTGCAATAATCGTTTGTGCCATAGAGAATATTATTTTCTAAGGTGTATGTATAATTGCCGTCAACCTTTAAAAATGACAGGTAATTATCCTTGGAATTCTCGTAATTCAGCTTAATTATAGCTCCGCGAAGGGTTGGAGTCAGTTCAAGAGTGCAATAGCTTCTTAAAAGCTTAATTTTAAGATAGTGTGGCTGAAAAACGCTTTCATTTATGCGGTATCCACTCCAAGCTTCGCTGCCTGTATCGCCAATTATATCGCTTTGAGGCATTAACAAAAATGTGCCGTGGTCACCAATCCAAGGGCTTGGCTGATGAGTTAATCTTATGCCCTCAATTACAGGAATATCGGGCTGAAAAAACCAACCGTTTCTATCATCAATCACCTCTGTTTGAGGGGAAAATGATGACATACCAAACGGCAATTGCACAAGCGGTAAAGCATTTCCCGTTGAAAAACGCATTTGTGACTTTGTGCCCATTTTGATGTTTACATATGGAATATATTTCATTTTATCTCCTTATTTTTTGAAAATCTCCACTATTCTTATATCCTTTGGTGAGCCTTCAATAAATTCAAGCTTGATTTGATATGCGTAGTCAACCACATAGCCAAGCTTAATATGAAGGTCCTTTTCTCCCTCGTAGCATTGCAGGTAGTCGTAGTCGGCGCCGTTAAATGCAAGCAAGGACACCTTGCATTTGCCTGTGTTTTCTACCTTGATTTCGTTAAATGGGAATATTCCGCCAAAATTTGCTACTGCAATATTGTCTTTTATCGACACATCATCTACTTTTTTATGTAAAGCTCCGCTTTCATCAGATAAGAAAAGCTTTTCATCAAGCTTATATATGCCTAAGCTATGGAGTATAGGTGTGTCAAGTGATTCGTTTACCTTGATTTTAATTTTGCTTGATTTTACGGTATCAAAATGCTGACAAAGCTTATAGCCTACAACCTTATTATTCAGAAGCAGCCTCCAGCCGTTATTTACATATGCGTAAAAGCTGATATCCGTTACCTTGTGGCCAAGCTCAATAAGCTCGGAAATTGATACTGTATTAAACTCGATTTCATTGTCAAAGGTAAGGGTAATTTCAGGCGCTTTGTCGCCATCAATGGGCGCATATACATTTTCCTTTGAAATTATATTTATCGGCTCACACTCTTCGCGATTGCTTGATGCTTCAATTTTAGCATTACTTGCTAAATTTACTCTAAATGAGTTATCTAAAATTTTTCTGAATTCAAGTAAGCTTTTTACATCGCTTTCGTGCAAAAGTCCTCTTCTGTCAGGTGGGATATTAAGTAAAAAGCCCGCATTTCTGCCTATGGAATTAAACCATAATTCAAGTAGATTTTCAGGTGTACGCACTTGTCCGTCCTGGTGTGAATGATAGAACCATCCCGGACGGATTGACACATCTGCTTCTCCCGGAATAAATGCTTCGCCGTCGATTTTGCCTGAGTTTAATTCGCTTGTTATTTCGGTTATAAGCGAGCTTTTGTCAATATTAGAATAGCAGGGATTGCCTGCAATTCCCTTTTCGTTGCCTACCCAACGGACATCAACATAAGGAGTTGCTCCAAGTGAGCCGAAAATTACGGCATCGCTCTGATATTTTTTGACGGTATTTGCCCATCTGTCCCAATCGTAATGAGTTTTAGTGCTACCGGCTCCGTCCCACCATACTTCCCAGATTTTGCCGTAGCCTGCAAGTAATTCTTCAAGCTGACCGCAGTAAAAATCGTTATACTCCTCGCTTCCCCAAGTTTTTTCGTGTCTGTCCCAAGGGGAGAGGTATATGCCTGCTTTTACGCCAAATTCCTGACACGCATCGGTAAATTCCCTTACTATATCGCCTTTACCGTTTTTATAGGGAGAGCTTTTAACGCTGTGGTCGGTATATTTTGTTTGCCACAAGCAAAAGCCATCGTGATGCTTGGCGGTTAAAATAGCGCACTCAAAGCCTGCATCCTTGATTGCTTTTACCCATTGCTTTATATTTAATTCAGTTGGATTAAAATCCTTTGGGTTTTCAGTGCCGTCGCCCCATTCTTTATCGGTAAATGTATTCATACCGAAGTGGAAAAAGATACATCCCTCGCGTCTGTACCATACCATTTGTCTTTTGTTTGGGATTGGTCCGTATGGCTTTAGTCCCAATTTTTCATATCTTCTATATAATTCTTCCATAATTTACTCCTTGAAGTATGATAACTATATTTTAGCATACTTTAAAGAAAAATCACACACTTTTTATAAAAATGTGTGATTATTATAAAATATTAATGTGGATTGCATTTTATTGTTTTTTGTGCTATTATTAAATTAAGGTAATATAAGGGGGGAAAATATTTATGAAAAATAAATTTTTATTTGTTTCTTTACTGATTTTAGTATGTAGCATATGTCTTTTTAGTTGCGGTATAGGCGGTAATACAACCGTGGCTAACTATAACGATGATATTAAATCGGTTGTGCCTGAAAATATAGATATGGAGCATTTTAGGACGGAAGAAAATATTTCATATTATACTTCCGAAGGTCTTGCTTTATGGATGGAAGTAAACGGTGAATTTTTGAAAATGGACTATTTTTCCCTTGAAGGAAACAAAAGAGTTTACGACAATTTATATTTTTACGAAGATGATTACTTTTTTATGATAACCGATGACAGTAAAGATTTGTATGCGTCTTTAAGCAGTCCAAACAATGAGTATTGCGAAGAAGAAAAGCAAAGCGGCGAAGATATACAAATTAATATAAAGAAATCGGGAATTTACAAGTTGACTTTTGACGTTGACACTTTAAAATTCGATATAGAATATAAGAGTGAAATTGAAACACCTGTATATTACACCATTAAAAATTGTACTGTTTTAAAAGAACCAAATGAGTGGATAGATATGAGCATAAATACCGAAAACGAAGATGAATTTGTGCTTGAAAACTTGAATATTGAAGCAGGGGAATTTATAAGTTTTTTCAGTAATATTCACACAAGTAATTATAAGGTTACATTAGATGAAAGTTCTGAAAAGTACGGTTTTATAGAAGGACCCCTTGTCAAAGTGAATTTTGGTGGCAATTATAACGTTTACATCAACAAAAAAACTTATAAAGCGCGTCTTGAACTTCTTAATCCCGACAGTGCTTCATACGGTTGTATATATTATGACGGAAGTGAGTTTATAGAGTTAACTCCATACGAAAGCGATGTGCCTTACATATTCCGTCAAAGAATAACGGTAGATACTAAAAATACCACCTCGCTACCGAAATTTTACACTTTAAATTACAAAGCATATGATTTAACGGTTGTAGATACAGAAAATATCTTTACGGTTAGTGCTAAAAATTACTACTATTTTAAAGAAATCGGTACTTATGAATTAATCATCAATTTAAAGACTTTTGAAATCAGCGCGGTTTTAATGGTTGAATAATATAAAAGGATAACGGTTTTCCGTTATCCTTTTGGTTTATAGATTGGGCGTTCATACGCACTGTAACTTTCTGTACCGAAATAGAGGTTTATCTCGTATTCGGGATAGATTTTTACAAGCTCTCTACGGATTTGCTCCGATTCTGACACATTATCGGGATTGGGAAATATGGGGGCAACCTGATTTTCAATGAGAAGCTCGTTCATATATCTGAATTTTTGTCGATACTTTTCAATAAAATTTTCAATGTTTATTTTATTATGATAGCCGGGGATAATTGACAGAGTTAATACATCCTTTGTTTCGGGATTTTCTAAAAATCGGCTTATGCTATATACAAAATCGCCAGTACCGTTTGTGTCAATTAATGCATCGAATTTTTTACGAAAATTTATAGGCGTATTTTTTACGATATAATCAATTTTCCTTGCTTTTCTTTCGTACATACCGTTATTTTAAATCAAATGTGCCACAGAGGAGTGTGGTGCTTTCCTTGGTGACGGTTAGCATTCCGCTTGATGCGTTTGCCAAAATTTCGTTGCCGTCTGTGTCGATAATTTTAACTTCTCCGTCCTTGGTGGTGGTGATAAAGGGAATATGATTTGCCATTATGGCAAGAGAGCCCTCTGCGCCGCGTAAGGATAGCATTGTAACATCCTTTTCTAATGCGTTTCCCTTTGGAGTTGATATAATTAACTTAAACTGCTTCATTTTTTGCTTTCTCCACAGCCTCGTCAATTGTTCCCACAAAGAGGAATGCGCTTTCAGGTAGGCTATCGTGCTTGCCCTCTAAGATTTCCTTAAAGCCACGGATAGTTTCCTTGAGCGGCACATACTTACCTTGTAAGCCTGTAAACTTTTCTGATACATCAAATGGCTGAGACAAAAATCTTTGGATTTTTCTTGCTCTTTGTACAAGCAATTTATCCTCGTCGGATAATTCGTCCATACCCATAATTGCGATAATATCAAGAAGCTCATTGTAGCGTTGTAATACTCTTTGTACCTCTCTTGCAACGGTATAATGCTCCTCACCTAAGATTTCAGCATCAAGGATTCTACTTGTGGATTCAAGTGGGTCAACGGCAGGATAAATACCCTGTGATGAAATTGCTCTTGATAATACAGTTGTAGCATCAAGGTGGGCAAAGGTTGTAGCTGGAGCCGGGTCGGTTAAGTCATCGGCAGGAACATATACGGCTTGCACTGATGTGATTGAGCCGTTTTTAGTTGATGTAATTCTTTCCTGTAATGCGCCCATTTCAGTTGCAAGCGTTGGTTGATAACCAACGGCAGATGGCATTCTACCAAGTAATGCGGATACCTCACTTCCCGCTTGAGTAAAACGGAAAATATTATCTATAAAGAGAAGCACATCCTGGTTTTCCTTATCTCTGAAGTATTCAGCCATAGTAAGTCCTGAAAGCGCAACTCTCATTCTTGCTCCCGGGGGCTCATTCATTTGTCCGTAAACTAATGCGGTATTGCCTAAAACGCCTGATTGCTTCATTTCGTTATATAGGTCATTACCCTCTCTTGTTCTTTCTCCAACACCTGTAAATACA
>JAFQAM010000002.1 GCA_017416885.1 Clostridia bacterium
ATATTGATGCAAGTGAAATATGAGCCAACGGAAAGTCGCCAATCGTCTGTGGAGCTTGAAAAGTGGTTTACCTGCTCTGTTTTTTGGTAAACATTTACGCTTCCGCCCTCAATTGCAAGAGCTTCAGCCGCTCGCATAGCCTGTGTAATTCTCGTGATACGGTGTGATTTGGTATCGCTTGATTTGAAAAAGCCGCTTGAGGTCATTTTGATGATATAGTCCTCGCCTGACGCGCTTAAATAATGCTTCATATATGATGATGCGCTTGGATATATAAGCGAGGTAAGCCCGTTTGTTATCAGTCCTGTTTCGCTGACTGTTGCTTTAAGCTGCTCGCTTGTGTTAGAGGAGCCCTTATTAAAATCTGCGCTTGAATTATTCATTTGTCTTTGTCTGTCCCACGCGGTTGTATTATCTGGCTCAAAGAGTGAAAATGCTACTCCGCTAATTACGGCATCATCTGTATGCTTAATGCTTACAAGAGATACTCTTTGAGGAATATCCTTTGTTGATGACTGAACATACTTTACCCCTTCTCCGTCATAGACATAGGCGGTTAAATAAAGCTGCTCAAAGGATGCGCCGCTTTCATTATCAAAGCCGTCTAATTTCATATCAACTGATGAAAAATTGCCGTCGGTTATCTCCGCCTTTAATACTGACGCATTATATGCGCTTAGATCAACAGGCATTGCGGTTTTAGAATCAAGCGGCGCTTTGTCGCCTAAATATTTTTTAGCGGCGGCTACCATACCGATTTCAAATTTTTCATCAAGCGATTTTAACACCTGCACAATCTCACTATTTACCTTATAGCCTGTGCAAAGCTTGCTTTCATCATTTGACAGCGAAAAGCCGTTTAGTGTTAAAAGCGGTTTGATCTCCATTGATGTTGCGCTACAGCTTGGACAAGTAAAAGACATTTCGCCGTTTTGGGTGTAATCGTCATAGGTAACAGAGATTACTGTTTTTTCTGTGTGGTTGCACGCGCTCTCTGCGTTAATTGATACTGTGAGTATAAACAATGATGTCAAAAGCGCAAAAAGAACAAAAATAATTTTCTTTTTCATAATATACTCCGTATTTTTATTTTTCGTTTTATATATAGTATCATACTTTTTTGATTTTGTCAATAATTACCAAAAAAGCCGCTACGGAATGTGGCGGCTTTTTAAATTTATTTTGCAATGTGAACATCAAGCTGTGGAAATGGAATTTCAACGCCGAACTGATCAAATGAGCGTTTAACCTGTTCAATGATGGCGAAATTAACATCCCAATAGTCTTCGCTTTTTACCCAAACTCTGAGCTTTATGCCGATTGAGCTATCGTTATGAGAGGTAATCATAACATTTGCCGCAGGATCTGTAAGTATTCTTTCATCAGCCTGCGCGCAAGCATAAAGTACCTTTTTAGCCACATCTATATCAGCTGTATAGGCAATGGTGAAATCAAAATCAATTCTTCTTGTATCGTGGGCAGAATAGTTGGTTACTACCGCATTTGATACCGTACCGTTTGGAATTACTACCTTTTTATTATCGGGTGTTGTAAGTGTTGTGTAGAAAATGCCAATATCGGTTACTGTTCCGCCTACGCCTGCTGCTTCAACATAGTCGCCAACCTCAAACGGCTTGAATGCAACCACCATAACACCGCCTGCGATGTTGGAAAGACCGCCCTGTAAAGCAAGGCCTATTGCAAGACCTGCTGATGCTAATGCTGCTGAAAATGCGGATAGCTCAAGTCCTAAAATCATAATTGTTACAATAGCAACTACTATGTAAAGACAAATTGCAATCACATGTCCTAAAAAGGTTCTGATTGTTTTATTCAGACGCATCATTCCCTTGGATTTTACAATTCTTCTTGATATAACCTTTGCTACCTTGCTACCGATAAAAAGAAAAGCAATTGCGACTAAAATTCTTATAATAAATTCAACCATTGCTTTATCGGTAAAAAATTCCTTAATACTCTCTAAAAACATTTTTTGCTCCTTTATTTTTAATTAAATCTATTTAATATTTAATTATTCTTCGTCTTCAATAATTACTTCTACTTGAAATTCGTTTTCTTGCTCTTTGCTTGCTACTACGATTTTTTGCCCGCAGTTTTCGCAGTATGTCGCATCCTTATCAATTAATGATGCGCAGTGGTCGCATATGCGTTTGTTTTGCGCAACTGCTATTTTGTTTTTTAAATTTAAGATTTCATCGGAAATATTTTTTGCTTTTTCCAAAAGCGCTATTAGCTTTTCGTCATTACCTCCCTTTTGCGTATTGACATAATAAGCTCTTCCGAGTCTTTCGAAGCACAGGTCAAGATCAGCTTCCTTTTTTCTTAAATCAATTTTCAAACGCGTAACATCGTAGGTATCCTTCGCCTTTGATTTGACGTTTGAAGCCACATCAGTAACCTTTTTAGTAAAATTCTTAAAAAATTCTGCCATAAGCACCTCCACACATCTATACTATTTAATATATTACTACAATTTTTTTTAGTTGTCAATAAATTTGAATAAAATACATAAATTTACATACACTTGTTTTAGATTTAAATTGAGGTGTGTGTATGGAAAAGGAAGAATATAAAAAATATGTTGAGAAAAGAGCAAAAAAATCACCTGTTTTAAAGAATACCGCTATTGCTTTTTTGGTAGGCGGCTTTGTTTGTGTAATCGGACAAGCATTTATGGATTTATATTTACGCTTAGGCGCAGAAAAGCAAAATGCGTCCACATTTGCTTCAATTACAATAATATTTTTTGCAATTACGCTCACAGGGTTCGGTGTTTTTGATAATTTAGCAAAGGTTGCAGGGGCGGGATTATCTGTGCCCATCAGCGGCTTTGCCAACTCTGTTTCATCCGAAGCCATTGATGCAAAAAGCGAGG
>JAFQAM010000186.1 GCA_017416885.1 Clostridia bacterium
CCCTACTTCAGCGAGTCGGTGGCATCGAGGATACTTTCATCTATGGGAGTTAATTTAATTCTTTTAAAAAATGAAATTGCCACATTTTTAGATAGCGCCGCATCATCGCAAAAAAATGACAAGAGAGAAATTCCCTCCTGTCCTGTTTTATCGCAGTACGGCAAAAACTTAAATTTATTGGCTATGGAAAATAAAATTGACCCTCTTTTTTGCCGTGATGATGAGGTGCTCAGGCTCATTCAAATTTTATCAAGGCGCACAAAGAATAATCCTTGCCTGATAGGTGAGCCCGGTGTTGGCAAAACATCTATTGTTGAGGGGCTTGCCAAAAGGATTGTAGATAAGGATGTGCCGTCTGATTTGCTTAACAAAACTGTTGTATGTCTTGATTTATCCTCTATGGTTGCCGGGGCTAAATATCGCGGTGAGTTTGAGGAAAGAATGAAAAGCGTATTAAACGAGCTAAAAAACAGCGAAAATCTGATTTTATTTATTGACGAAATTCATACTATTGTGGGAGCAGGAAGCGCAGAGGGCGCATTGGATGCATCAAATATAATCAAGCCCTCTCTTGCAAGAGGTCATATTCAGGTAATCGGCGCAACCACAACTAAGGAATATAGGCGATATATTGAAAAGGACAGCGCGCTTGAAAGACGGTTTCAGCCTGTTTTAGTAAATGAGCCGTCTAAGGCTGAGGCCGGAAAGATTTTATTCGGCTTAAGGGAGAGATACGAAATTCATCACGGCGTAAAAATCAGTGACGATGCCATTATTGGCGCTGTTAATTTATCGGTAAGATATATAAATGATAGATTTTTGCCCGATAAGGCTATAGATTTAATAGATGAGGCGTCCTCTTATGTTAAAATTAAGAATATGGAATATTCCACAAGGCTTAAGGAGCTTGATTTAAAATTAAAGGAGCTTTTTGAGAAAAAGGAAAAAGCCATATTGGATGAGGACTTCTCTCTTGCCTCGGATATTCGCGATGAGGAAATAAAATGCAGGCTTGAATACAACAAGGAAAAATCGCGCGTTGAGAAAAAGTCAAATGAAAGCGCGCCTGTTGTCACATACGAGGATATTGCTTATACAGTAACGAAATGGACCAACATTCCCGTCAGCAGAATGACACAGGGCGAGGAAGATATGCTCAGAAATTTAGAAAGCCGATTGAAAGAGAGGGTTATCGGGCAGGATGATGCCATTAAGGTTATTGCTAACGCAATAAAAAGAGGACGAATCGGATTAAAAAATCCCAAAAGGCCTATTGGTGCATTTTTGTTTTTAGGTCCTACCGGTGTTGGCAAAACAGAGCTTTGCCGCGCGATAAGCGAGGTGGTATTTGGCTCTGAAAACAATATTATAAGACTTGATATGTCGGAATATATGGAAAAGCATTCTGTTTCGAGGCTCATTGGCTCGCCGCCCGGATATGTGGGATATGAGGACGGGGGACAGTTAAGTGAGGCGGTAAAAAGCAAGCCTTATTCCCTTGTGCTTTTTGATGAAATTGAAAAAGCGCACAGCGAGGTATATAATATACTTTTGCAAATTATGGACGAGGGCGCGCTGACAGATTCACAGGGACGCAAAATTGATTTTAAAAACACGATTTTAATAATGACCTCAAATATCGGCGCAAAATCTATTATTGAGCCGAAAAAATTAGGCTTTGGTGATAATAGAGACAATGAAAATGAAAAAATGAAGGCGCAGATAAATGATGCGTTGAAGCGTGAATTCAATCCCGAATTTTTAAACAGGCTTGATGAAATCGTAATTTTTAATAAGCTAAGCAAGGATGATATAAAAGAGATTTCCAAGGTAATGCTTGACGAGGTTAAATCTCTTGCCTTGGGCGTGGGGATTATGCTTAATTACGACA
>JAFQAM010000187.1 GCA_017416885.1 Clostridia bacterium
AACATCATAGTCCTCAATAAGCTCAAGCATTTGAGGAATCAAGAGGTCATCAGCATATCTGCCGTCTAATCTTACCGTAGTATCGGAATAGGTGCCGTCAGCCTTGTAGATTGCTTGCTCAGGATTTTCTGAGCAATACTTGATATCGTATATGCCCGAATAATGCATATAGAGGGCAACTCCCTCCTCATTGGTGACCTTGCGCCATAACGCAAGAGTGTCCTTATCAAACTTATTTATTGAGTTACCTAATTTTGATGGATATGAGGTCCAGCCTCGGTGTCCCTTACAGTCAATTTGGATAAAGTCAGGCTTAACTGTTTTACAAATTTCGCGTATATCGCTTTCATTTAGCGTTGTACCTTGGATAGGATCGTTCGGGTTTGCGTGAAAATCGTAGTGAATACCGAAAAAGCTTTCGCTTCTTCTTTTGATTTTTTTATCTTGCATAATAGAAAGTCCTTTCTATTTATATCTTATGTTTCATTATAGCATTAAAATTTCATGATTACAAGATAAATATCTGTTGAATTTTGGCTTCTTATGTGGTAAAATACTTTTATCAATTTTTAAGGAGTGGACTTATGAAAAGAAAGCTTGGTATAATGGCGGAATGCTTAGAGGGAGTTACGCCTTATGATGCGCTTGATAAAATAAAGGAAGCGGGATTTGATTCGTTTTTTACTAATGAATATAGATATGATGAGGTTAAAAGGATAAAGGAAAAGGCTGATACGCTTATGCTTTCCTATGATTTTATTCACGCGCCATTTCATAATATAAATCAGATGTGGACCGCAGGAATGGGATATACCGAGGTTATGGATTATATGAAGGAAGCAATTGACACAGCATCTAAGTGCGGTATTCCTTATGTGATTACTCATGTATCAAGCGGATGGTATCCGCCCGCGGTAAATGATATAGGGCTTTTAAGATATGATGAGATTGTATTATATGCAAGGGAAAGAGGCGTTACGCTTGCATTTGAAAATTTAAGGCTTCTTGGCAATCTTGCCTGTCTTATGGATAGATACGAAAAAATGGATAATGTAAGATTTTGCTTTGACTGCGGTCACGAGTATTGCTATACTAAAACCGTTAGCCTTATGGATGTATTTACAACTCGTGTTTGCTGTACTCATATTCACGACAATTTTAGCCGTAAATTAGAGGAAAGAGACGGAAAATTTGATTTGCATCTTCTTCCCTTTGACGGCACATATGATTATGAAAAGATGATGCGCAAGCTTGATGAATACGGTTACACGGGCACTCTTATGCTTGAGGTATGGCAGAATAATGATGAATATAAAAGGATGTCGCATAAAGCATTTTTAGACACCTGTTATGAAAGAATAGTTAAAATTTCAAATATGTAAAAAAATCAGCAGATTTTCGTCTGCTGATTTCTTTAGTTATAAATTTCTGACTTAAAATATTGCTCTTGAAAATGTACTGATTTTAAGATTTGCTCCTTGGTAAAGGTCATTCCCCGGGGAGCGGCGACTAATTTATCCTCGTTATCATTCAGGCGATGGATAACGGCTATTACTGTGGCTTTGTATTCGGTTACGGGAATATCTACTCCTAAAAGATAAACATCAAGCTCCTCGCCGTCGCCGCCGAATACTCCCTCTATATATCCGTAGTTTATGGGATAAACGATGTTTTTGTGCTTGGGGTGGGTGCTACCTAATGGGCGGTCAATTTTAATCTCGACTTCTTTACCTAAATATGATAATGCAAGTGACTTACAGTCCTTTTTGCTCATAGCTCTGCTAAAATCTCCTCTGCGTTAGTGTCGGGCTTTACCTTATTCATTATTTTTTGTATGTTGCCCGCTTCGTCTATTATAAATGTAGTACGAACAACACCCATAGAGATTTTTCCACACATTTTCTTTTCCTGCCATACACCGTATGCTTTGATTGCGGTTAATTCTGTGTCGGATAAGAGAATAAACGGCAGGTTGTATTTTTCGGCAAATTTGATATGAGAGGCGGTGCTATCCTTGCTTA
>JAFQAM010000188.1 GCA_017416885.1 Clostridia bacterium
ATAGTATGAGGTCTCCTTATAGCGGTAGTCGCCTGAGGTCCATGTGCGCACCTTGGTGCCCACCGCGTTAAACTGTGAGTCTGTATCGGCATCAGTTACCCAAAACGGATAGTAAATGCCTGTAATTTTTTCGATTTGCTCCTTTTTGGTAAAGTCTTTTGGAACAAATTTCTTTTTCTTTGCAAAGTCAAGGAAAAGCTTAATTGCCTCGTCCCTTGAATATTTAAAGGGGACTATCTTTGTTGGCATTTTTTGTCCCGATAGCTTTCCGCTTAAAACAACAGGGCTATGGCAATACGGACAAAAATCTGCAACGGTGCTTTCATCGGCGGTGATTTCCGCGCCACACTGATTGCAGTGGTATTCGTTCATCTGATTGCAAAACTCCTCGCCTTGCTTCATTGCTTCCTCAGCCTTTTTGTGAGATTCGGATTTTTCAAGATCCATTTCCGTATGCTCGCTAAGACAGAATTCGCATTTGAAAAGCTGAGAGTCGGGATCGAATTTGAGCCCTGCGCCACAGCAGGGGCATTGATATGTTAGTGTCATATTTTTAGCTGTTAGCCGTTAGCCGCCAGCCGTCAGCAAGTTAGCTGAACAGTGGTGGATAACGGCTATATCTTTCATTATTTGGTAGTTTTTTTACAAAGTTGATGATTTATTGTTAAATCAAATCTCGCTGACTGCTGACTGCTGACGGCTATCCAGTGAAATCCTATCTTGTGGGATTTAAACGGGATGTCGTGACGCCATCCCCTACAATGCCGGATGTCCTTGTTAAGTCAAATCTCGCTGACCACTGACTGCTGGCGGCCGGCGGCTGATATAACGACTTGTCGTTATATCTTATTTCCGCAATTTGTACAGAAGTTGCCTGTACACTGTGTGCCGCAGTTAGGGCAGAATTTTGCGCTTGAGGTTGGTTTTTTAGAGCCGCAGTTCTGGCAGAAGTTGCCTGTATTGGTTGCTCCGCAGGAGCAGGTCCAACCATTTTGCGCGCTTGGCTTTTTAGAGCCACAGCCTTGGCAGAAGTTACCTGTATTTGTTTCGCCGCAGGAGCAGGTCCACGCATTTGCTTGCATTTTTTGCTGCTGCGCCATTTGATTTGCATTTGTCTGGCTTGCCGCTTGCATAAAGCCGCCTCCTGCGTTCATACCGAAGCCCATTCCCATAAATGCAGTCGCGCTGCCGTTAGGATTAGAGCCTGCGTTTTCAAGTCCTCTTGCAATTGCGCCTTGAACATATCCTTCTCTTACGGTTGGATCGCCAAGCATAGCGCCTTGGTTACGCATATTGATAAGCTTCTTTGATTCCTCGTCGTAGCTTACGCTTGCAATACCAACAGAGAGCACCTCAAAGCCACGGAGATTATCCCATTCCTGGTCGAGCTCCTGCGCCATATACTGTGAAAGCTCTGTTGATTTTGATGCAACATGTGAAATTCTGATGCCGTCAACGGACATCTTATTAATAGCGGCGGTGAGAGCCTCTAAAAACTCGGATAAATATTGCTCGTTGATATCGTTAATATCAACTCTTGATGCGTTGCGCGAGATAGCCTCGGCATAGAATTTTAACGGATTTGTTACCTTGATTGAATATGTACCGAATGCGCGAAGGAATAGCTCCGCATTGTAGAAGCTGTCAAAATAGTTTACGGGTGTTCTTGTGCCGAACTTAATTCCCTTGATTTCCTGAAGGTTGATAAAGAATGCTTTTTGCTTGCCTGAAGGAACGCCGCCAAACTTAATTCTTGAGAACATTTCCTTTAAGGAGTCGCCAAACTGTCCGTTGAAAAGTGAGGGAGCGCTCTTTGTGTCAACCTTGTAGTAGCCCGGATCGGCTGTATAGTCAACAACCTTGCCACCGTCAACAAGAAGCATAAACTGATTATCATATACATGGATAATGCTTCCGTCGCTGATGTAGCCGTCGCTACCTTTTTTGTTACTGTTTCTTTTTCCCGTTCTTACCGCAACGCCTGATGTGAATACGGTAGTATCGCTCATATTATCGGCTTCGATAACCTCCAACCATTGATCGGCAAGGTTGCCGCCGATAGAGTCAAAAAATGCTTTAATAATGCCCATATGGCTCCTTTCGCTTCGCTTTAGTCGCAGTGAAATTTTTGCTTCGCAAAAGTTAAATTTGCTTCACGGTTCCCGTGAGCAAGTGAAATTCGCTTCGCGAGTGAAATTTTTGCTTCGCAAAAGTGATAATTAGACTAAAGGAATATAAATATTTATAGATTTTAAAAATTTAATGCTTATATATTTTTGCTGACCGCTAAAATGTGCTTCACACTCGATATATTTGCTTCGCAAATTCGATATACTGCGGGATGTCGAGACGCCATCCCCTACACTGCGATATATTTGCTTCGCAAAATGTGAGTGGTCGCTGACCGTTAATACTCCAAGAACATAACGGTCTCATTAATTCTCTTTGAGAACATACCGCCGCCGATGGTGATTTCTTGGTCGGTGTATGATTTTACGGTTGGATCGTAGTAGCTAAGGGTTGCGTTTTGCGGCTGATTGCTTAAATTAAGCGATGCGCCGTTTGGTGACCAGAATGCGTAGATTGTTTTGCCGTTTTCGTTTTCAAATTTGTAGCAATATACATCGTTTTCGCCGTCTGATACTACCTCGGAAAGAGACATACCGTCCATTTTTTCCTTGAAGTATTCAAGCATTGTAAAGGAAAGCTTTTTTGCGCCGTCCTTTGCTATAATTCCGTGGCCGCTTGTGTCGGAATCGTTAAGCAGGTCATAGGAAGCTTTGTCCACATCCATTCCCTGCAAAATAAGGAATGAACGGAGAATATACATAGCTTGCAGCTCCTCGCTTGAATATTTATCGCTTGAGGCTATATAGATTTCGCTTTCGGGATTTACTGTATCCCAGCCAAAGTCGCTTAAATGGATTTCAACAGAATTATAATTTTCGTTTCTGAACGCGATAAGCTCCTTTAATGCTTCGTTTTCAGCAAAAATCTCCTCGGGAGCTTTGCCCTGTGTATTTACAGAGAAGGACCAACCGCCAATTGGTGAAAAGTCATCGTCACGGATTAGCTTAACCTGCTCCATTAGCTCCTTGATGTAAGGAAGATTGTAGCTTGACATTTTACCTGTGATAAGGCGGATCTCGGGATTAATAAATGTTGTGCCCGGGTTTTCTGCATCGTAGCCGTTTTGCTTGCAGTTATTATCGTAGATTAAATTCATTAAAAGCGCATATTCTGATGCTGAAATTGTTTTATCGGGATTTGAGCCGATTTCCACGCGGGTAAGCTTTGAGGTTAGTGAGTTAACGCAATATTTTTTTGAAAACTCCCAGATTTTTGATGCGATATCGCTAAATGCAATTTCGCCCTCGGCAGCTTCATTTTTTGCTTTGGATAAATCAAAATCAACATGGACAGCTGTTTCCATACCGCTTATTGTAAAGTAGGCAAGCGGATTTGAGCCCATTAAATCGTCAAGGGTGGTTTCAAATCTGCCATAGCCGTAGGCTGTACGGAATTTGTATTCCTTATCGTTGATTTTTGAACCAAGCTTGAAAATATCAAGTCCTGTATATTTGCTAAGCGGATGCTTTTCTCTTTCCAAAACGATATACTCGGGGATTTCAGGCTCCGGTGGAGTTACAGGCACATCGGGAGCGTCGCCACTATCGGAGTCGGTTGGAATGTCGCTTGGCTCGTCGCTTGGTACATCGCTTGGAATGTCACTCGGTGTACTTGGAATACTTGGCACATCACTTGGCTTGGAGCTTGAGTCATTGTCAAGCACCTCGTCTGAGCCTGTATCGGTGTTCTTTTCAATGTAGTCGCCCACCATATCAATTATCTGATCCTTCAGATTTTCTGACATTTGCTCCATTTTATCCTGAAAATCAAGACTGCACGATGCTAAAAGCATTACTGAAGCAAGCGCTAAAATTAATATTATTATTTTTTTCATTTCGTTATTCCTTTTCATTTAGAATGAATAAATTAATAGCTAATCGCTGACATCTTATATATATTTTATCATTTATTTTTATATATGTCAATATTGACTTTATTTAATTATTATGATAGAATACGAAATAAAGGGAATAGAGAATAGAGGATAGGGGTTCGCTTCGCTCACGGGGATAACTAAATACAAAGTATTTAATTAATGCAATGCAAAGCATTGTAATTTATGAAGCAAAGCTTCAATTAATGAGATTTACCGCAATTCATTACTGAAGGTAAATTCATTTTTTGATTAATTGCTAACGCATGAATTGCACCCTCGGCGCACACTGACTGCTGGCGGCTAACCACTGACCACTAACCACTAACCACTGAAAAAGAAGGAGTAATTTATGGAAAAAGTAAGACTTGGTGTCATAGGCTTTGGCTGCCGCAGCTACGGTATGACAGAAATATTTTTAGGCTTTGAGGATGTCAGCGTGCTTGCGGTATGCGACAAGTACGAGGACAGAGTACAGAATGCTATTAATAAGGTTATTGAAAAGAAGGGCAATACTCCCTTTGGCACAACTAACTACAAGGAAATTTTAGAAAGAGACGATATTGATGCGGTATTTATTGCAACCGACTGGGAAATGCATATTCCTATCGCAATTGACGCAATGAACGCAGGCAAGGCTGTTGCAATGGAGGTTGGCGGCGCTTACAATTTACAGGAGTGCTATGACCTTGTTGACACTTGGGAAAGAACAAGAGTTCCTTTTATGTTCCTTGAAAACTGCTGCTACAATAAAGAGGAGCTTCTTGCTACCGCTATTGCTAAGAAGGGTATTTTCGGTAAGATTGTACATTGCTCGGGCGCATATGCTCACGACCTCAGAACAGAGGTTATTTTCGGCAAGGAAAACAGACATTACCGTTTAAGAAATTATCTGAACAGAAACTGTGAAAACTATCCGACACACGAGCTTGGCCCTATGGCTAAGGTGCTTGGTATTAACCGCGGTAACAGAATGGTATCGCTTGTTTCCGTTGCATCGAAGTCCTTCGGTATGGAGCAGTATGTTATTGACCACAAGGACAAGGTAGATCCTGATTTACAGGGCGTTGATTTTGCTCAGGGCGATATTGTACAGACTGTTATCACCTGTGAAAACGGCGAAACAATGCTTCTGACTCTTGATACCTCATTACCTCGCTCATACAACAGAGCATTTACAGTAAGAGGCACTAAGGGTATGTACGAGCAATTTACCAACAGCGTATTCCTTGATGGCGACAATGAATATTGGACAGGCAAGGAGTTTATTGAAAATTATCTAAACAGTGCTGATAAATACAGCGAGCTTTTACCCGATTGCTGGAAAAACATCACTAAGGAGCAATTAGATGCAGGTCACGGCGGAATGGATTACATTGAGCTTCGCGATTTTATTGACAGATTAAAGGCGGGTATTCCAATGGCACTTGATGTATATGATGCGGCTGCCTGGATGTGTGTAAGCTGCTTAAGCGAGGAATCCATTAAATGCGGAGGCAAGAAAATGGAAATTCCTGACTTTACAAAGGGTGAATATAAAAATAGAAAGGATGTTGATATCATTTTAGGATATCACATCAGCGAGGAATAAAAATGAAATATACAGTAAACGAGCAAGAAAATGCTATAAGATTTGATTTTACAGTGCCATATGATGAATTCAGTATATATCTTGGCACAGCTCTTGAAGGACTTTGCAAGGAAAAGAATGAGGAAAATATGTCCGTAAATGACTTTATTGTAAAGTATGGCAAGGACGAGCTTAACTTCAAGGCTTTAAATATTGCTATGGGAGATGGCTTTAAGCTTGCTATTGACGAGACAAAGACAGTCGTTATTAGTCAGCCTACGGTAAATGTGGGCGAGGTTGGTGTTATGAGCGATACAACATTCTCAATCACCGTGGATAAGGCTCCTACATTTGAGCTTGGTAAGTACAAGGGACTTGAAATCAAGCTTGACAGCAAGACTCCGTCTGTTACAGTTGATGAAATTGAAGCAAGGAAAAATCAAATTGTAAATCAGATGTCAACATTGGTTTCAGTTGAGGGCGCTCTTAAAAACGGACAAACCTCTGTTATTGACTTTGTAGGCAGCGTTGACGGCGTTGAGTTTGAGGGCGGTAAGGCTGAAAATTACGAGCTTATCATTGGCTCAGGAATGTTTATTCCGGGCTTTGAAGAGCAAATGGTAGGCATGGAAAAGGGAGAAATCAGAATAGTAAAGGTAAAATTCCCTGATGAATATACTCCCGAGTTAGCAGGCAAGGATGCTGACTTTAAGGTAACCTTACACGATATTAAGGAAAGAAAAGTGCCTGAATTAAATGACGAGCTTGCAAAGAAATACGGAGAGGGCAAGGGACTTTCACTTAACACGGTTGAGGACCTTAACAAGCAATTAAGAGAGGAAATTTACAGAGAAAAGGAAAGACGGGTTGTTGAGGAAATTACAGACAAGCTTGCAAATGCGCTTTGTGAAAATACAAAGGTAGCTCTTTCCGACAAAATCGTTGAGGACGAGGTAAATTACCAATTAGAGGCTTACGAAAATCAGGCTAAGCAATTCGGTATGGAGCTTGAAATGATGGTTTCTATGATGGGCGCAGGCTCTCTTGATGGCTTAAAGGAAAAATTAAGAAATGAAGCAAAGAAGCAGCTTTCATTGCAGTTAATTCTTGATAAAATCATAAAGACAGAAAATATCACAGTATCCGACGAGGAGCTTGAGTTTTACTATGATGCAATGGCAAAGGACCGCGGTATTACCGTTGATGAGGCAAAGAAGCAAATTCCGAAATTCCATTTAGAGGGCAATTTGCTTTCATCTAAGGTTATGCAGCTTGTTAGAGATAGCGCTAACATAATTTATGCTTAAATGCACAAAATGCGCATTTAATGAAGCAAAGCGAATTGCCGTTTCGTGGCATAAATTGGCTAACGATATGAATTGCACACAAGTGCGCCACCCCTATACCCTATACCCTATATCCTATATCCTATATCCTATCCCCTATTCTACGACTGAAAGGAGTAACAATATGGCAAGAATAACATATAACAACGGCTACTACGAGGGCGAAGTAAATTACAACGGCGAGGAGCACGGACAAGGCACATTTATTTGGGACAACGGCGACAAATATGTGGGACGCTTCGCATACAGAAAGTTCAGCGGTCAAGGCACATACTACTATGCAAGCGGCGCTAAATATGTTGGTCAGTGGGCTAACGATTTAAAAAACGGCAAGGGCACAATGTACTTTGCTAACGGAAACATTTATGAAGGCAACTGGGTAAACGACAAAGAAAATGGATTTGGCAAAGAGACTTATAATTGGGGATACTATGAAGGTCAATGGAAAGACGGCACTTGGTATGGTAAAGGCAAAGAATATCATAACAAGAACGGTACCACTTATGAAGGTATTTGGAACGGCACTGATAATGCAACCGACATAATAAAAACCATAAACGGAAAATCAACTCGCGGTAAAATTATAAACAAGGATTTTACACCCGATACTAAAAACGGATATGGCAAAGACGTTTACGATAACGGTTATTACGAAGGCTATTTCAAAAACGGTTGCCGTCACGGTAAGGGCATATACCGTTGGGATAGTGGAACGATTTACGACGGTGAATGGGAAAACGATTTAAAAAGCGGTTACGGAAAAATGACCGTTAGTTGGGGAACATATGAAGGACAGTGGAAGGACGATTACCGCTACGGTAACGGCGTAGAAACCAACAACAAGGGCGAGGTTTTTGAGGCGTTTTGGTATGACGGTGATACTGCCGACAATGTATTCTATACCTACAATGGTGTAACCAAGCATGGTAAAATTGAAAAAGGTAAGTTTGTTGAGACACCTAAAAACTTTAAAAAGGAAACCTACGACAACGGCTATTACGAGGGCGAAATATCACGCGGTAAGCGTAATGGCTTTGGCGCATACCATTGGAATAGCGGAAGCTACTACGAGGGCAACTGGGTGAACGATGTAAGAAAGGGCTTCGGCAAATTTTTCTGGAAAGACGGCGGCAGATACGAGGGCGAATGGGAAAACGATAAAATGAACGGCTACGGCGTTTATTATTTACCGTCCGGCAGCGTATATCGCGGTCAGTGGAAGGACGACCAAAAGTTTAACGGCAAGCAAGAATACTCCTGGGGCTCATATGAGGGCGAATGGAAAAATAAAACCTGGGGCGGATACGGTAAAGAAACAGTTTATAACGGTCCGACCTATGAGGGCTATTGGCACGATAACAAAAACGCAATCAATGTAACCTGTACCTATCCCGACGGCAGAGTTCTTAAGGGCAAAATAGTTGACGGAACATTTAAAAGCAATTAATACAAAAAACCGACACTGTGTGTCGGTTTTTTATGTTATAATTAAACTACTTGCTTCGCAAGTAATTTACCTAATGCGAAAGCATTTGAGCATTAATTTACCTACAAAACGGTAGTTTTGTAATTTACCTATGGAGCGAAGCGGAATAATTTACCTAAAACATTAAGCTTTGACAAATAAAATTG
>JAFQAM010000189.1 GCA_017416885.1 Clostridia bacterium
GGGATATGCGCTTAATAGTCCGTCGGAAATATCCTCGCAAATCTCGTTATGACCGTGTAAAATTCCGTCTGTTGGCTCATTGTGCTTGCCTGATTGGTGGCCAATTAAATTCATTTTTGGCACAAGAGTAATTCCGTTTTCTCTACACACCTTGACAAGTCTTTTTACATCCTCGTAGGAAAGCGGATCGTAGCCCCTTACAGTCGGATGTGACTTAAATTGATATCGATATCTTACCTGCATAATTATCAAATTAACACCGCGCTTGCTAAGATATTCGCTTATAAGCTTTTCCACATCATCAATTTCACCTGTAAGTGGCGCTGTTAATACAATGCCCTTAATTTTCCAAGGTGAATGCTTATTTTCCATTTTATCCACACTCCCACCGCTTTTTGGTTTGTTACTAACTTAATTATATCATTAATATGATGCATTATCAACATAATTTTTACAAAAAAATCCACCAACAAATAGCGTGATGTCCTTAACGGACAAATCACGCTAACTAAGTTTGCCCTTGGGGCAAGTGAAGTTATCTTCGATAGTGAAGTTCACTTCGTGAGTGAAGTTTCGCCTTATGGCGAAGTGATGGGCAAACTTAACTTCACTGCGAGCTTTTGCGAGCAACTTCACTGTGTATAACACAACTTCACTTTTGCGACAGCAAAAACTTCACTTTTGCGACAGCAAAAACTTCACTAACAGAAAAAGAGCATACATACAAGATTTTTCTTCTTGCGTGTGTGCTCTTTCTGCTTGTAATAGGGGTTGGGGCTTAGCCCATTCAGGATTTGTCTGGACAAATGCGATGCTTGCACTTTTGCGAAAGTGTAAATTCTCCGCTAAGGACATCACACATTGTTGGTAGGTTTATGTTATATAGCTTCAGTTGCGTTTAAATCGTTATAGGAAATGAAGGAATATTTTTCGTTTTCCTTTGGATTTTCAGCTTGTAGGTAGATGATCTTGCCGTTATTATCAATCATATACATACCGATTGCAAGCTGAGCGGATTTTTGCGCTTCGGTTTCAAAGCCTGATAGCTTAAAGTCAAATGAGCCGTAGTTAGCATTAAGCTCCTTTTTAACCACATAATCAGATGCGCTTCCATCATCGTTTAAGATATTATTGTCACCAAGATTGTTTTTAGCTACTGCAAATACGCCGTAGGTGAATGACACATTATTTGCTCTTGTGTATTCAAGCATTGCGCTCTTATTAATAGCGAAGCTTATTACAATATCGCCTCTGCCATTTTCAGGGGATGAAAAGCCTGCACATTCAAGCATAATTGGCGCGTTACCTTCAACCGAATATGCACATCTTTGGCAATATTCCTTTTTGTAGCCTATGCTTAAAAATCCGTTTGCGTATTCAATTACAGTAACTGCGTCATGTGAGTCATATGCTTCGGAAACAAGAGCTTTACATCTTGCGCAGATAATATCCTTTGTGCAATCGTTTTCCTCAGCTAAAATATTGTGCTCGCCGTAGAACACTGTGCATTTGGTGGAAAGCGGCGCATTATATACAATTCTTGAATCATTCGGTGTATTAATTGCGGTTATATACGGATCCTTATTATTTGTTGTGTTGGAAACTGTAACTGTATTATTCGGTGTAGAAAAATAGAAGGTTACATTTAAGCTGCTTCCACATTGACCGAATACCTGTGCGCTAAAGGTTGATGCTTCTTGCGGCATCCAAACATCTGTTAAGGCTGTACATTTTTCAAACGCATAGCTACCAATTGATACAGGTCCCTTTGGTAAAACAAGCTTTTTAAGTGATGTGCAAGACTCAAATACTGTTGAGCCTGTACCGATTACGGTTACTGTGTCAGGGAAAATAAACTCTGTCATTGCTTTACAGTTACCAAAAGCTCTTTCGTTTAGCTTTTCAAGACCGTCCCAAAGCACTACATTTTCAAGCACATAGCAGTTATAGAATGTCTTTAAATCAAGAACCTTCATTCCCTTTGTGAAGCTTGCAAGATTTTCAATTTTCTCTAATTTCTTGCATCCGCTGAACATATGGCTTGTATCGTAATCTAAATACACGCCCTCGCTCATAAATGCTTCAGGCATTTTAACATACTCCAAGCTTTCGCAATACTCAAACATTGCAAAGGTAGCTTTTGGATACTCAATAACCATTCCGGAAATATCAATTGAGATTAGCTTTTTACAGTTTGTAAACGCTTTCATTTGGTCGGTATTTTCCCAACAGCGAAGTCCGTTATTTACGATAATTTCAACAACATTATTACAGTTATTGAGATTTTCGTTATTTCTGCAAATGAATGCAATTTCTGATGGGAACTCAAATCTAATAATGCTATTCTTGTTAAAGCTCTTGCCGAGCCTTGAGTTAAGCTCGTTAAAGCTTAAAAGAAGCATTTCGCCTACCTTGCCGCCTTGATTTTTGGGGCTTTCGGTAAGAATGTAGGTTGTTGGTACGGTGTAGTAATTTGTTCCGTCAAACATTACCGCTCTTGCGATTGTTCCGTCGTCCTTATTTTGACTGATGCCTGTATTACCGATTGCATCATCAAAAATTGTAAGCTCGCCATATTCGTTGCTTGATGATGGATTAATGGAATCCGCGCTTACAGAAATAGCAAGCACGCAAATTAGCATTGATATAATAGCGATAAACAAAAGAAGCCTATTTTTCATATTTCCCCTCCAAAATATTTAATTACAAATTTATTATATCATAAAAGCAAGCACGAAGGTGTTTGGAAACGGTCAAGGACCGTTAGCGCTTCAAGTCAAAGACGCAGAAGTGTCTTTTAGTCATCAATGAAAACACCGCAATAATGCTTGATATTATTGATATAAGGTGTTTTCATTATATCATAAAAGCAAACACGAAAGTGTTTGAAAACGGTCAAAGACCGTTAGCACTTCAAGTCAAAGACGCAGAAGTGTCTTTTAGTCATCAATGAAAACACCGCAATAATGCTTGTTATTATTGATATAAGGTGTTTTCATTATATCATACCGTTTTTTTAATTGCAATATTTTATACATTTTTTGGAAGCTATTCTTTTAATTTCAAAAAGCCTTGCGGAAAATCCGCAAGGCTTTTGTATTGTAGATTGATTTTATGCTTCGGTTTTTTTGCCGGCTGCCACCTCGTTATAAGAAATGAACTCGTATTTTTCATTTGCGTTTGGTGAGCCTACTTGTAGGTAGAAATATTCAGGCTTAATCTCGGTTGTGTCATCATCGGCTGATTTATCGGCGGTGATTACATAAACGCCCATAGCAAGCTTTGTGTCCTTATATTCATCGGTGAAGCCTGTAATTTTAAATTCAACGGCTACATAATCGTTGCTTGAAACCTCAGCCACAACTGAATTTGCTACTGCATTTCCATCTTCATCAAAGATATAGCTATCGCCAAGCTTATCCTTTAATGCTGCGAATACGCCGTATTTTAGTGTCTTACCTGATGCTTTTTCATATTCCTTAACGGCTTCCACATTGATTGTATAGCCGATAGCAATACCGTCTCTGCCATTTTCAGGTGATGAGTAACCAAGGCAAGCAAAGAGTGGCTCAATTGTTTTAGCAATTGTTTCTTTTCCGCATCCCTGTCTTGTGCAGGTATCTGTAAAGGTGATATCATCAACAAAGCTATTAAATTGCTCCCTTGGACTGCCGCTCATTGCGTGCTGACCGTCAAAACCGACTGTACAGATATTGCAATCATAAATCAGCATATAATCCTTTGCGGTGTAGTTTCCGCTTTGATAGTCCGCATATGCGGTTGTGCCCGCCTTTGTTATGCGTGTTGAATTTGAGCAAGCTGTTATTACTCTTTGATAATCCGTGCCTGTATAGTATGTTGTAAAGGAATCGGTTGGAACTGCTTGCAAAGCACTATCGCCGAAGCTTTCAAAGCTTTCTGTAAGAACAAGTGTTCTGAGAGAAGCGCAACTGTAAAACATGCTTGTACCCATTGTAGAACCGAGCACAACAACCTTTTCAAGGCTTTCGCAGTCCTGGAACGCGTATCGATCTATGGATACAACCGAAGAGGGTATTACCAATGATGTAATTGACATTCTTGGAAAAGCATATTCTCCTATGGTGGTTAAGCCTTCCGGAAGCTCAAGACTTGAAACCTTTGACAGGCTTGCATTATTAAATGCCGCCGCTCCTATTTCAACAGTGTTCTCAAGCTTGATAGTGGTTAGCTCATCGCAGTGGTAGAACATTCTGTATCCAATAATAGGTGATTTGCTGTAAACCGCCGTAAGCGCAGTACAGTTTGAAAATGCATAATCACCAATGCTTGTAATTGTTGATGGGACAGTTACTGATTTGATTTTTCCATTACCGTTACCGTTGTTACTGCTGCCGAATGCTCTTGCCGCTATTGCTGTAACAGTGTATTCTGCGTTTCCAAATGTAACCTTTTCCGGAATTACCACCGTTTCAACCTCACAGCTTTTTTGATTGTCGCTTGATACTGTTGCCTCTGTACCGCTAAAGGTATAATAGATACCGTCGATACATTCAGCGGCTGAAGCAGAAATTACAAAAACACATGCAAGCAATAGAGCCATTGCCAACGCTAAAACGATTTTCTTTTTCATTTTCTTTTTCCCCTTAATATGATTTTTATAAAAAGCTATTTAATAAAACATCAAATTAGCATTTTTTACATATCTGATATTACAATTCAATTATATCATTAAGCAGTTGTGAAAGCAATGGGATTTATTGGCAAAAATATGGACAAAAGTGTTTTTTTGTGGTATAATCTAATAAAAAAAGAAAGGAGATAATTATGCATTTTTACTCCGGAAAATTAAGCGGTGGAAAGCAAACCAAAACTGATAGATTTATCTACATTAATGATTTCGGATATTGCGAAGACCACACAAATGTGCCACTCTACCGCAAAAATGGCAGACCTGACTATCAACTTATTTATGTTAAATACGGTACTATCATCTTATACGAGCAAGGAAAGGAGCGCGTTCTTTCAAGTGGGGATATTTGCTTGTATAGACCTAATGAGATGCAGATGTACAATATAGGCAATGATGTTACAACTCATTATTGGGTGCATTTTACCGGTAGTGAGGTGGAAAAAATGCTTTCATTTTTCAAGGAGCGCTCATATCATATCGGAGCTTTTCCGGAAATTGAGCATTTTTGCCGTAGCTTATGGAGCGGTTTACCGAATGAGGTGGAAATGGCTGAGCTATTATTAGATGGCACACTGATAACAATTATTGCTCGCATAATGAAGCTTGTCTGCCAAGACGGAAAGCAAAACAATGAATTGCAAAAGCTGCACAAGGCAATTCAAATTATGCGGTCAGAGTGTCATATAAGGCGCTCTAATGAGGAGCTGTCAAAGCTTTGTGGAATAAGTAAATTTTATTTTATAAAGCTTTTCAAGAAAAACTTAGGAGTATCTCCTCAAGAATATTACGCAAAATTAATTATAGATAAAAGCTCCAATTTATTAATCAACACCAATTACAGTATATCCGAAATTGCTAAATTATGTGGCATTGAGGATGCGTTATACTTCAGCCGAATGTTTAAAAAGCACACTTCAATGTCGCCGTGTGCGTATAGAAAAAATAAGTGTTAGTATGTGCTATCTGCATTTATTTTTATGCACAAATGAGCTATAAAAGCAAAAACCGTATGGATTTAGCTTCGGGTTCTAAAGGACAGTTTTGAATATTTTAAAAGCCTCGACAGGTAATTTTCTGTCGAGGCTGAATTTATTTCAATGCATTCTTGCAATAAACACAGTTATATGTTATAATAAACTCAACGCAAAGTTGAATCGAACTCATTTTTAAGTCGCTTCTTTTTGTGCAAACAATATGCGATAATATAATCACAAATCAATTACCTAAAATGGAGGTTCGATTATGAAAGAAACAATGGGGCAGATCATACGCCGATTACGTAAAGAAAGAAATCTTACACAAGAAGAGCTTGCCGAGCAGCTTGGTGTTACTTTTCAAGCTGTTTCAAAATGGGAAAATGATACCGGAATGCCTGACATTTCGCAAGTTGTTCCGATAGCGCATGTGTTTGGCGTGAGTACAGACGTGTTGTTCGGAACATTTGGGACAAATGATACGGAAGAAGTATGGAAAATAGTCAATAACGCTCAAGCTCTTCTTTCGCGCCCACTTACCTCTGAAAGTCTTTTCCAAAAGTATCTTGCTGTAAAAGAAGGATTGAAGCTATATCCCAACAATACAATTCTTCTTATGCACTGTTTGGAAACGGGTATTGCACTCTCCTATCCCGAAAACGATGAGCTTTATGATTCTGAACGCGCAGAGGATATCTATAAAGAATGTGTAAGATATGCCAATCTTGTTATCTCATATTCAAAGAACATTTCAGATGTTTTGCGCGCTCATATGATAATGGTTATTTTGCACTCGGCGTATGGAAATTTTGAGAAAGCATGGTTTCATGCAGAACAATTTCCGTATCGTGCCGACTTTAATAATCATGTTATGTACGCTTACTATGCGCATTGGAAAAAGGATTATAAACGTGAAGCCCAAAGCTGCCAATATGGATTTGTGCACTATCTTGAGGGAATGCTGAATATAAACGTAAAGCTTGCAAAAAGCTATATGTTGCAAGAAAAATACAAAGATGCAGCAAGTGTCTTGGAAACCTCTCTTGAATTGATACAGTGTATTTTTAAAGATAATGAGGTTTTGCCGCCCATTCATCATCGTGAGCATGGCGATCTATACGCACTCCTTGCAGAAATTTATCTAAAAGACGGAGATCCTGATAAAGCTCTATCATATCTTGAAAAAATGGTTAATTACGATTTAAATGATTATGCGACGATAGATAGTAACACTAAGACAAAAACTCCGCTTTTGAATTCGATTCCTCACGGATTGTACCACAAGAGGATTGATAGACATCAGAATTTATTAAACAAGCTTACAGATCAACGCTTTGAAATATTAAAAGCAAACGAACGGTATCAAAAATTGATTAATCTTATTAAAGAATGATGGTAGCCTCCGACAGGGATTATTCCTTGTCGGAGGCGTGTTGCATTATTTGAATTGCACCACCACAATTGTGGAGAGTAAGGGCGCACTTGCAGGCAAACAAAAAGCCTCCCTTGTGTAAAGGGAGGTGGCGCGGCGTAGCCGTGACGGAGGGATTGTAAGAACTAAATTTCTCATAAAA
>JAFQAM010000190.1 GCA_017416885.1 Clostridia bacterium
TATTGTGCTGCTCCTTAGAGTAAACACCGAAGTGAAGAACCTTCCTTGTGCGCCATCCCTCCATATACTGTCCCTCGGGAATATCAAAGCAAGGCTTTGAATCGCTGATTGAAAACTCGCTTGATGTAATAGCCAAAAACTCATCATCGGTTAAATGTGATTGATCCCTGATTATCTCGTGATCCGTATAAGCCACAATGGAATATCCCATTTCCTTATACTTTTCTTTAATTTCCTCAGGCGAATAATGTCCGTCAGACACAGTGGTGTGACAGTGCATATTTGCTCTGTACCAATTAAGCTCAGGTGAAATAATATACTTTTTCATTGCTCAGCCTTCTCCTCATAAAAATCCTTAGCATTATAATAGTGCGTATGCGCATTATTTCCAAATTTATCTCTTACAGTAATACGGAAGAAAATATCCTCAGGCCTCAGCCTGAACTCCGCATGGGTAATATCCTCGCCGTTTATATGTCTGAAGCCTCTGCAATAACCGTTTATAAAAACATCGGTAGCAGGGGAGCAGTCAACCTTGATTACATTATTTTCAACATATAAAGCTTTAATTTGAGGCGGATTTTTACCGCTTGCGCAGTAAAATGTACCGTTTTCCATAGCTTCAATAATCTTTTCATATGTCAACTCAGTAGCGCCAAAAAATGTAGAGCCGCCAAAGCATAAATCAAGACTACCGCTGCTATTGTGATTGTCGTCGCCCATAGTACAGTTTAAATTGTACATACCGTTTCTTACCATATCATCATATATGTAAGGACAATACTCGCTTCCTGTCAGCTTTTCATTGGAATAATTGTAAATTTCAAGAGCCCAAAGACCCTTTAAATTAATATAATCATCTCGCTCCATCAAGGACCAATTTGGATGGTTTAGCTGTACAAAAAAACCTGCCTCATTTAACCGTCTTATAGCCTCATTAACGCTTTCGGTTGTCAAGCCTCTGTGATAGCCGTCGCATTTTCCCGTATTTCTCCATTTGCCCCTTTGCGGCCATAACGATTCCTCATCCGCCGCCACCTGAAACTCATTGTGCGGATCCTTAGAGTAAATACATAAATGCATAGCCTTAGTTCTGCGCCACTCATTGTTAGCCAATGCTTTTTCATCCTCATATTCCCCCTCATAAAGATTAGGATATGAAGTGCCGAAAGCATAAACCGTATATTCCGACGAGGTTAATGCAACAAAATTCTCATCTGTCAGATATGAATGGTCAAGCAAAATATCGTGATCGGTAAAGGCAACAACAGAGTAGCCCATTTTCATATATTCCTTTTTTATCTTATCGGGAGTAAAGCTTCCGTCAGATATGTTGGAATGAGCGTGCATATTTGCCCTATACCAATTTACATTATCAGGTAAAATATATTTTTTCATTTTTTAATTTGATCCGTTTTCCGTCCTATTCAGATTTACCGCCATTTACAAATAGCGCTTCCTCATTTTCATTTAAATACCGCCACTTGCCGCGCTCTAAATTGCTATCCAAGACAATTCCCCCAAAGGATAATCTTTCAAGATAAGTGATTTTATTGTCAACGGCCTCAAGCATTCTTTTGATTTGATGATATTTGCCCTCTGTAAGCGTTATTTCGCCGCTTGTGCTGTCATATAGCTTTATTTTACAAGGCTTCGTAAAATATCCGCCAATATCAACGCCCTTTTCCAAGGAAGCAACATTTTCGTCTGTGAGAGGGAGCTTGCATTCAAATTTATATATCTTGTCAACATGATGCTTAGGAGATAAGCATTTATGCGCGCTGTCTCCGTCATTTGTTAAAATTACAAGACCGAGAGTATTCTTGTCAAGCCTTCCGCAAGGAAATAAGCCAAGTCGCCTTTCCTCATCTCCAAGTAAATCAAGCACAGTTTTTTCTCTTACATCATCAGTAGCGCTGACATATCCCTCAGGCTTGTTCAACATTATGTAGGCATATTTTTTGTACAGTACATTAATCCCGTTAACTACAACAGTGTCCTTTTCGGGATCAATATGTATATCCGCTTTTTTAACAATACTGCCGTTAACTAAAATTTTACCGCTTCTTGCAAGACGGGAGCTTTCGCTTCTTGTCGCCTTACCCATATTAGATAAAAATTTATCAAGACGCATACAAAAAATCACCTACCAATTCACCATTTAGTATATCATATTTTTTATATAAAGTAAATAAAAAATATTAAAATATAGGTTATTTTTTTCACCTTGTTACAATTTAATATTTTTTTAATAAAAATGTTGATTTTATGGCTGAAATAATGTATAATAGATACGAAAAAAATTTATATTCAAGGAGAATACATATGATTTATTCAAAAGAAGTAGAAAACATGTGTAAGGTTGCCAAGGGACCAAAGCACGGTCCAGCTCCAATTCCTGAAGAAGGCAAATGGGTAATGGCAAAGCAAATCACAGACATTTCAGGCTACACACACGGTATTGGCTGGTGTGCGCCACAGCAAGGCGCTTGTAAGCTTTCCTTAAATGTTAAGGACGGTATTATCGAAGAGGCTCTTGTTGAAACAATCGGTTGCTCAGGTATGACTCACTCTGCAGCTATGGCAGCAGAAATCCTTCCGGGTAAGACATTACTTGAGGCTCTTAACACAGACTTAGTTTGTGACGCTATCAATACAACAATGCGTGAGCTCTTCCTCCAAATCGTTTACGGTAGAACACAGTCTGCTTTCTCTGAGGGCGGTCTTGTTATTGGCGCAGGTATGGAAGACTTAGGTAAGGGCGCTCGTTCAATGGTTGGTACAATGTACGGTACTAACGCAAAGGGAGTTCGTTACCTTGAAATGACAGAGGGCTACTGCACAAGAATGGCTCTTGACGAAAACGATCAGGTTATCGGCTACGAATTCGTATCTCTTGGCAAAATGACTGACTTCATTAAGAAGGGTATGGAGCCAAACGAGGCTTATGCTAAGTCAATGGGTACATACGGCAGATTTAACGATGCAGTTCGTTACATCGACCCAAGAAAAGAGTAAGGAGGACTAAAAGATGGCATTATTTGAAGGATATGAGAGAAGAATTGATAAAATCAATGCAGTTCTCGCTGAATATGGTATTAAGTCCGTTGAAGAGTGTAAGGAAATCACTCTTGCAAAGGGCATCGACTGTGATAAAATCGTAAGAGAAACACAGCCAATTTGTTTTGAAAACGCAGTTTGGGCTTACACAGTAGGCGCAGCTATCGCTATCAAAAAAGGTTGCAAGAAGGCTGCTGATGCTGCCGCTGCAATCGGTATCGGTCTCCAAGCATTCTGTATCCCTGGCTCAGTTGCAGAGAACAGAAAGGTTGGTCTTGGCCACGGTAACTTAGGTAAAATGCTTCTTTCTGAGGAAACAGAGTGCTTCTGCTTCTTAGCAGGACATGAATCCTTCGCAGCAGCAGAAGGTGCAATCGGTATCGCTGAGAAAGCAAACAAAGTTCGTAAGAACCCCTTAAGAGTTATCCTTAACGGTCTTGGAAAAGATGCTGCTCAGGTTATCTCCA
>JAFQAM010000019.1 GCA_017416885.1 Clostridia bacterium
ATACCAAGTAAACGAGGAGCTTATGACTAAGGCAGATAAAAATGCAGTATTTATGCACTGCTTACCTGCCTACCACGACCTTAATACAGGCGTAGGCAAGGAAATGGGCGAAAAGTTCGGCAGAACCTCAATGGAAGTAACTAACGAGGTCTTTGAAAGCGCTCAATCCATAGTTTTTGAGGAAGCTGAAAACCGTATGCACACCATCAAAGCAGTAATGCTATCCACCTTATAATTAATCAGCCACGCAGACGCGTGGCTTTTGTTTTGCTAACCTACGGTTGACAGCTTTTATAAAAAGCAACCGTCGGTTGGTTGACTTTATATAAAAATAATGCTAAAATAAAGAAAAAACGCAAGGAGCATCAAATGAAAATAAAATTTACCAATAAGAAAATTACTTATATTATTTTGTCAGCAGTATTCGTGGCTTCCTCTGTCTTTTTAAATATTATTTTTGTCCCTGCATTAATTGTCAGCATAGAAAGTCAAAATTTGCAAGAAATATTATTTTGCTCGTTTATGATTTTTCTTTTCTTAAGCTTTTGCGCTTTCGGTATCTATATTGGCTTACAGGCTAAAAACCGACTGACACTTAATGATGATTGCATTGAAGGCTATTATAACGGAAAATTTAAAATTTACTATAAGGACATTGAATGTGTATCAACACATTTTGAATATACGCTACCAAACTCAAATGAAATATGCTTAATATTACATAACGGTAAAAGCTATCATATAAGCAGCATAAAAAATATTGAGGAGGTATATAAAAAAGTATTAATAAGCTCTCCGAATTTAGCAAGCAATTTAGATATCATAAAGCAAAGAAAAGAGAAAACAGCAAAGCTGTCAAAAATTTATCTGACATCTGTAATATCTCTTGTGATAATTATGTTTATCGCTATATTTATCTGTATCGGCTTGACGGGAGCAAGAGATATTCCCGACTTTACCGAAAAGGATAAGCTCATATTTACAAGCTTTATAATTTTTGAATTTATAACTGTCATAACCTTATTTTTAATAGCAATTTTCGGCGCAAAGCATGTAAGAAACAAATGGGCGTTAGAAAATATGCTGATGTACTTGAAAGCCAAAAACAACAGAAAGAAAAATCTTGACATCTATAAAGATAAGGAAATAACAGTAAAATATAAATACGATTATTCAGTAAGAATAATTATATACAAAAAGGACGAAGAAAACGAAGTATTTGTAATCGAACGATACTTTGGTAATACTTGGCGCGCTTGCTCAGAGGAGCTTGAATATAATGAAGAAAGCTTCGCACAAATCTTATCAAAAATATTTTAAGCTTAATATAGCCCGCATTTGTTACTATTGACACTTTGAAATTTATGTGCTATAATTTTTTATATATTTATATTTTAAGGAGCTCAAAATGAAAAGAAAATTCTTTACAGCCTGTCTTATGATAGTAATTATGATTTTTGTATTTGCTCTTTGCGTAAGCGCATCCACTGTTTATAAGGATGTCGAGGGCAATACATTATTCACATTTGAAGCAGATGACAATAAAGTGATTACTTCATACGAAGGACAATTTCCAAAAACCGATGCAAACGGTAACGCGCTTACTTGGTATGTAACCTCAACAGCCACAGAAAACGGCAACACAGTTAAAACAGTTGCAAGCGTTTTAACCACAGACGAAGAGTACTTCACAATTTCAAACGGAACATACAGCTATAAGGGCGGCGCTGTTACTCAGCTTAATGTAGTATCCGTTAATTTTCCAAACGATGCAGGTATTACAAAGCTTAATTTAGCAAATGGCGGCTACCGTCTTGGCAATATGTATAGCTATACACCTGACGGCTCTGAAATTTTGTTTGTATACCTTCCAAACACACTTACAACCTTACCTGACCGTATAGGACAGGCATCAAAAATCCTATTTTGCGATATTCCAAACAATATTCCTGTAACATATTTTTCACATGTTATGTTCCATAATTCTAAATCATTAAGAACAATCAACATTCCAAGCTCAGTTACAGAAATAGGCGGAAAAGGCGCCAATGACGGATCAGCCTTCTATATGTGTGAATCACTTGAAAGCGTAACCTTTGGTGAAAACTCTCAGCTTGCTAAAATTGGCAAGTATGCCTTCCATAAAGCCGGCTTAAAGAGTATCACAATCCCCGATACTGTAACCGTAATAGGTGAACACGCATTCAGCTACACAAAGCTTGAAAATAGCCCATTTACAGAAAAATCACAGCTTGCAGAAATCGGCGGTAGAGCATTTAGCGATATCCCTACTCTTAAAACCTTTATAGTGCCTTCATCTATCACAAAGGCTACTATTTTGGGAAGCAATGACTACGGACCTCTTGCAGACTCCACTGTTGAGCTTGTAACCTTTGGCAATTATCAAAAGGTTACATCATTACCCGCATCCTTCTTTGGCAGAGCAAAAATAGGCAAAATTATTTTACCTGAGGGCCCTACACACATTCCTGCAAGATATTTTGTTACCGCAACGGTTAACGAGGTAGCTTTTTCTAACACAATTGAAACTGCAGGCGAAAGAGTATTTGAAGGAGCAACGGTTGAAAGAATCAAATTTGGCGCTAACTTTAAGCATTTTGCCAATAGTGTTAATGACCATTTTAGCTTTACTAATGTAATAAAGGGCATAAAGGAATTTTATATTCCTGCTACATTTTATGCACAAAAGCCAAGCACCGTATATCGGGTTTCCTATGCATTTAATTGTGGTAGTTCATCAAATATCAAATTCTTCTACACAGGCACACTTGAACAGCTTACAGTAGCACTTGATAACTTTAAAAACGGCACCGCAAACTCAGGCGATAATAACTGGAAATTTACAGGTGCAACTCAAATCAGCTACACTGATTATAAAGCAGATCCCGAAAGCTACAATGATAAAAACTACATAATTTATGACTACAATATTTGTGATGCATTCTATGAAGGAAAGCATCAAAACGAAACCACAATTACCTATACCGACTTTATGGTAAATGGTACAAAAACCACACTTTGCTTGAATTGTAAAAAATCCGAAACAGTAGTTACAAACCCACTCTTTACAACAAAGGGCTTCTCAATCCCTGAGGATATGGGCGACGGTATTGCAATCGCATTTAATATTGATAATGCAGCAATAAGCGAGTACAAGCAAATTACAGGCAAATCGTTAGAATACGGTGTATTTGCATCCTTGTATGAAAAATTAGGCACAAGCGAAGCAATAAATAGCGACGGCACAACACCAAACGGCGTAGTTAAGGCAAGTGTATCAAACGATAATTATGTTGCAGTAGAATTTAAGCTCACAGGCTTCACAACAGATGAATATAAGATGCTTAAATTAGTTATGGGCGCATATGTAATTGAAAGCGATAGCGAAGGCAAAAAGGTTCATTACCTACAAGCTAAGGAGCCAACCGAGGGCAAATATTACTATATTACATATAATATTTTAGCAAACGCGCCGCAAATCTAAATCCTACAACAAAAAGGGGCTGTTGCATTAAGAAAGTCCTAAAAAAAGAAAAAAACAACCACTCTTTACCGAAAAGGTATTGAGTGGTTGTTGTATATAGAAAACCCCACGATAGTCGTGGGGTTCCGAAAAGGTTATACCTATAAGTCAGTAAAAGAAACTCCTAATGTGATATAAAGAAGGAGCGACCTGCCAGTTGCCCAAACAAAAAACACAATAGGAGGACATTAAAATGAACGAAAATAATGCCAACAATAGTTTAGCACACACAAAGTGGAATTGCAAGTACCATATAGTATTTGCGCTAAAATACAGACGAAAAGTATTTTTTGGAGAAAAAAGAGAAGAAATAAGGGAAATAATCCGACAATTATGCAAATGGAAAGGAATAGAAATAATTGAGGGAGAGACATGTACAGATCACATACATCTGCTGCTGGCCATACCGCCAAAATACTCGGTTTCAGGAATAATGGGATATTTGTAAGGAAAAAGTAGCTTGATGATATTCCAAAAATATGGGAATATGAAATTTGCATATAGAAACCGAGAATTCTGGTGCAAAGGATATTACGTAGATACAGTAGGAAAGAACACAAAGGCAATAAAAGAATACATAGAGAACCAATTAAAGCAGGATAAAGAATCAGACCAGTTGAGCATATACGATCCCCGAGACCCTTTTAAGGGTAGCCGGTAACAAGTGCATGGCTGGCAGGCCAATAAAAAGCGCACTTGTGCGCAGCCAGTTTTATTAGGGCTATGCCCGAAAACGAAATACCCCCCGCTATGCGGGGGGATTATTATTTATGCGCTGTGCAGGGTGATGTTTTGCTCCTCGTCGGCACTGATGGCAACCAGTGCAGGGGGATCGTCGGGATGTTCCACCAGCAGCAGTGCCAGCGGATCTTCCACATGCTTGCGGATGACACGGTGC
>JAFQAM010000191.1 GCA_017416885.1 Clostridia bacterium
AAGCACTGCTTCCTTAACCTTTACTGCGATTTCATCAGGAACCTCACCGTGTCTTACATGTCCCCACCAAAGCATAACATCGGTATTTGCAAGTAATTCATCGGTAATACCTGCATTTGGAACAAGCTGATTGTTTTCATCATAAAGTGTTACGGTTGTAACCTCTATATCCTCGTTTGTACCTAAAAACTCAGCAAGTGCGCCGTGGATACCCTTTGGGTACACCTTTCTGATTCTTTCTTCCGCTTGCTCGTGGCAATATTCATTCCATACAGTAACTTTTATCATTTTATTTCCTTCCTTTAATAAAAGAATTTTTTATTAGTATATCATATTAAGCTATATATTTCAAGCAAGTTGAGAAAATTCATTGACAAAAAAATCATAAAATGGTAACATATAGAAAAGAAGCTTACGGAGAAAAATATATGATTAATTTAGGTAACGATTGGGACAAAATTTTAGAGGATGAATTTAAGAAGGAATATTATTTAAAAATAAGAGGATTTTTAAAAAGTGAGTATTCTCAAAGAACAATTTTTCCGTCAATGTATGATATTTTCAATGCATTAAAATATACTGCTTACGATGACACTAAGGTTGTAATTTTAGGTCAGGACCCTTATCACGAGGTGGGACAGGCGCACGGATTATCATTTTCTGTAAAGAAAGGAATTAAGATTCCGCCGTCGCTTGTAAATATTTATAAGGAGCTAAACAGCGATATTGGAATGAGCATTCCCAATCACGGTGAGCTTACCTCCTGGGCTAAGCAGGGTGTTTTACTTTTAAATGCCACACTTACTGTGCGCGAGGGACAGGCGAATAGCCATAAGGATATTGGGTGGGCAATTTTCACAGATGAGATTATAAAAAAGCTCAATCTATCAAAAAAGCCAATTGTATTTATTTTATGGGGCGGTAATGCAAGAAGCAAGAAAAAGTATATTACAAATCCAAATCATTTAATTATAGAGTCTGCACACCCCTCACCGCTTTCTGCGTATAACGGATTTTTCGGCTCTAAGCCATTTTCAAGAGCGAATGAGTTTTTAAATAAAAACGGTATATCGCCAATTAATTGGAACAGTGTAAATGAATAGCGCGAAAAAGCACTTACAGGCTACTGCCTATAAGTGCTTTTTTATTATTTTATTGATACGGGTTGACAGAAAATAAGCAAGAATGACTAAAATTATATCCTTAATCAGATACGGTAAAGATACCACGAGGAAGGCAAGCCATACGGTTGTATCGGACACTAAGGAATACTGTATTATACCTGCAAGGTGGCATAAGAGAAGCCCTGAAATGCCGAATGGAATGGCTAATTTGCTTTTAGTGAGTGAGCATAACAAAACGAACGGAATAAATCCCCATAAGAAGCCGCCCGTATAGCTTAATAGCGTTTGAAAGCCGCCGTTAAATGAGGCAAATACAGGCGCGCCCACAGCTCCTAAAGCAAGATAAGCAAGTGTTGCCACAAGAGAGCTTTTTCTACCCAAGGTGAAGCCGCATAACGATATGGCGAAGGTTTGAAGCGTGATTGGAATTACAGACACAGGTATTGATATTTGGGATAGAATTGCTATAATTGCTACAAAAAGTGCGGTATATGTAATTTTCTTAATGTATGGCTTGGTGTTATTTTTCATTTAAGGTAGCACCGCGCTTTCTTACTCTTGCTTCTCCCGAATTAAAGACACATATATCGCCGTTTTTCGCTTTTACGATAAGCTCCGCATTTTCGTTTATATCAATAGCTATGCCGTTTATAATTTCGTTCCCGCGATAAACATCAACCTCTTTGCCTATGATATTGGAGCTTTCCTTATATGTTTTCATATAGCTTTTGCTTTCAATATTTAAATAATAATAAATAAGCTTGTCTATTATTTTGGCGCATAGTAGTTCCTTGTAGCCGTCAGGCGCTTCCTTTTCATAAATTGAGGCGGCTATATCCTTGATCGAGTCATCAAAACCGTTTTGTGGCGGTGTTATGTTTATGCCAATGCCTACAATAACATAATTAAGCTTACGGTTATCAAATGATGCTTCGGTTAAAATTCCGCACACCTTTTTATCATTTATATATATGTCATTTATCCATTTTATAGTAGGGACTGTATTGCTTGTTTCCTTGATTGCTTCTAACACCGCGACAGCAGCCATAGTGGTTATATTAGCACATTGGTCCGGGGAAAAGGTCGGCTTTAAAACAATGCTCATATAAAGTCCGTTTTCGCTATTTGAAATAAAGCTTCTGCCAAGCCTTCCCTTGCCGTTTGTTTGACTTTTGGCAATGACGGCGGTATATTCATTACAACCGCTTTCTGCAAGCTCCTTGGCGGTTATATTTGATGATTTCAATATATCGTAAATTAGAACATCTACATTATTATATAAATGCTTAATGATTTCATTTTTATCCATATTTCACCGTAAAAGATAAATTTAAAAAACAAACGCTATTTGAAATAGCGTTAGTTGATTTTTATTATTATGCAGCAGGGGCGCCGTAAAGCGCATTTACAAGAGCTGTTCTTTCTGCTTCCATATCACAGTAGAATACTCTGTGGTTTTGGCGGTTGAAGCTGAGTACATCATATGTGCTTTCGCCAACATTTACGATTGATGTTTCAGCATTGCCAAGCATTGCAAGAGCCATTTTGGCAACATCAATAAAGTCATCCTTAGAAATTGATGTCTGAGTTTCATCAAGAACGATCTTTGCGTTATCAATAATACCACTTAAGCCGCTCTTAAATACTGTATCACCAAGAACCTTGAATACATCATTGGAGTTATCGTAGTCTGCTCTTAAGAATGCCATTGTTTGCTCACCGTTAAGAGTAACCTTGCCGTTTGATACATTTGGATATTCAACATTCTTACCAAACTTTGCGTTGTATGCATCAATTGCATCATTAACCTTGCCTTGGTCTGTGTTAGGAATTTGAATACCGCCTACATTATTAACAAGAGTTGCTGCAACATCCATATTTACCTCAATGTAGCCATTGATTTCAATACCAAAGTTGTGCTTAATTGTCTTTGTAAGAAGTGGCGCTCCGCCCCATTCGTATGCGTCTTGAAGTCCACCCATACCCACCATCGGGATATATGTAAGAACCATTTCCTTAAATACAGCATATGTTACCTTCTTTGTTTCCTTGTTGAAAGAAACAACGGATACAAATGTAGCAATTCCGCCTTGTGAATTATCGCTTGTTTTATTAATACCGTAAATAGCAAAGTTGTAAACATTTTCATCAGCCTTGATTGAATGTGAAGCCTCTGCATAGTTAAGAAGAGTGTTCATACAAAGTTCTTCAAAGCCTTCAGGGTTTAATTCAATTGCTGTGCTAACTTGTTCATTTGTGATTTCAGGTGCGATATTAATAACAACATCATCATAATGTGGGTTATTAATTTTGTTTACATAGCTGTTTACTACAAGATTTACTACTAAAAGTGCAATAGCACATACTGCGATAACAATAAGAATGATTGCTAATGCCTTTGCGCCCTTTGTCATTTTAGAGGATTTTGCAGCAGATGCTGCCGCATTTGGTGCCGCGTTAGGCACAATAACTGCGCGATCAGCAGGAGCAATGTTATTATCATTGTTGTAGTCTATTCTTTTACTCATTGTGAGTCCTCCTCGATTTCATAGATTACCTTTTATATTTACTTTATTATATAACAAAATATTTATAATGTCAACAGTTTTGACAGAAAAAAATCAAATTTAGCTAAATAAATTTTGAAAGCGCTCTGAGTTAAACTCTCTTAAAAAGTAAATGCTTCCTTTATTTACTGTGATTGTTTTGCCGTTCAAGTAGGATATAGTATCATTTTTTGACAAAAATTCAAGCTTATACGAGTAAAGAGCCTGATGCTTATAGCCGATTTTTTTGTCAAGCTCAATTTTTCCGTACTTGCCGTCACCTAAGAGCGGATGACCGATTGATGCCATATGCGCTCTTATCTGGTGAGTTCTGCCGGTTACAAGCTCAATTTCCACAAGGGAAATATCCTTTGCTTTATCGTAATCAATGGCGCAATATTTTGTGATTATTTCCTTTGCGCCCTTTATTTGATTTTTAAGCACCTTAACTGTGTTATTTTTGCTGTCTTTTATTAAAAAGTCCGTTAATGTGTCCGTTTTTTTAGTTAACTTACCGTGAACTGCGCACAGATATTTCTTGGTGATTTCGTTATTTTTTATTCTTTCGTTAATATCTCTCAGGGTAGAGGCGTTCTTTGATGAGATTACCATTCCGCCTGTATTTCGGTCAATTCGGTTACATAATGCGGGGGCAAATGAATTTTCCGCGCTTGGATCGTATTCGCCTTTTTGGGCAAGATATGCTTGAATATGGTAAATCAGAGTATTTCTGTCGCCTGTATCACCGTCACCGCTTGTTTTGCCGTCGCCGTCTCCGCTATGGACTAAAATCCCCGGGGCTTTATTACAAATAAGAATATTTTCGTCCTCATAGACAATATCTAACTGTGGCTTAACGGTTAAAAGCTCATTATCGGTGATTTTATCAGAAAACAGGTCCTCGCTTAAAAACATTTGGACTGTGTCGCCCTCTATGAGCATTTGCTTTTGCTCTGCTCTTTTGCGGTTGACCTTGATTTTTTTGGTGCGTATTGCTTTATACATTAATGAAATGGGCATTCCCTTGACTGTTTTTAAAATAAACTTATCAAGGCGTTGTCCTGCGTCGTTTTTATTTATTTTAAATTCTCTCATTTTTCGTCCTTTTTTGAAATTTCATATATATTATAGTTTTTTTGTTTGTTTTTTTCAAGCATTATTTAATAATTTCCATTTACATATTGAAAAAAATGTGATAAAATATTGTAAATCGTTAAAAAGGAGGTACATATGAGTAAAATTAAGGCTTCAATTATAACGCTTGGCTGTCGTGTTAATCAATATGAAAGTGATGCGATTATGCAAGAGCTATCAAAAAACGGTGTTGAGATTTGCTCGGGCAATGAGATTTGTGATATATATATAATTAACACCTGCTCTGTTACAAGTGAGAGCGATAGAAAATCAAAGCAATTGGTAAGGCGTTGTATTTCTAAAAATAAGGATGCTGTAATTATCGTAACCGGTTGCTTTTCGCAAATCAATCCTGAAAAGGCCTTGAAAATTGAGGGCGTTGATTTTGTTTGCGGTAACAATGCAAAATCCATTATTGCTAAAAAAGCATTGGAGCTATACAAGGAAAAGCGCGAGCCCTTTATGTATGTGCCTGATATATTTAACTGTAAATTTGATGTTATGCAGGTTGGCGCGCCTCTTACAAGGACAAGGGCATTTATAAAAATTCAAGACGGATGCGAGTCAAAATGCGCTTACTGTATTATTCCTTATGCAAGAGGAAATGTGCGTTCAAATTCACCTGAGAATGTTATAAATGAGGTTAAGAATATTGTAAGCGAAGGCTGCTATGAGGTGGTTTTGACAGGAATTGAGACTGCCGCATATGGTAGAGACTTTAAAAACGGATACACTCTTGCAGATTTACTAACTGAAATTAACAAAATTGAGGGACTTAAGCGAATCAGATTAGGCTCTTTGGATCCTGCAGCAATCACTTGTGATTTTGTGGATAAGATCAAGGTGCTTGATAAGGTGATGCCACATTTTCATATTTCAATGCAAAGTGGCTCAACAAGAATTTTAAATTTAATGAAAAGAAAATACAATATGGATATGGCAAGAAAAAACATACATTATTTAAAGGAATGTATTCCAAATGTAATGCTTTCTGCTGATATAATTACAGGATTTCCGCAAGAGACGGATGAGGATTTTTTTGAAACCTTGGAGTTTTTCAGACAGGAAAGATTTTTACATATTCATATTTTCCCATACTCTAAGCGCGAGGGTACTGTGGCAGCTACAATGAGCGGTCAGGTGGCTGAAAACATCAAAAAGGAGCGCTTACATCAGCTTGAGGAGCAGCAAAAGGAAATCAGGCGCGATATGCTTAATAGAATTGTTGATGATGATGCTGAGTTAGAGGTGCTTTGCGAGACATTTGACGGTGAATTTGTTTTGGGACATACCACTAACTTTTTAGAGGTAAGAATTCCAAGTGATAAAAAAATCAGCAACGAATTTGTTAAGGTAAAGCCCTTTGCTACTGATGGGGATTATATTTATGCTGATATAATTAAATAAAAACGAAGCTTTGAGAAATCTCGAAGCTTCGTTTTTTATTTTGAGATTGAATGTACAGTTGATTCACATATACGCTTGCGTCTGCTAACAGCATGCCTTGTGTTATGGATATGAATATAGCTGATGCTATATCCTTTGGCGAGGTTACTTCGCTTGTGGCAAATTTTTTTAAACAAGCATTCCAATGATAATTGACACAGTTCCGCCTGCTATGGCTGATATTATCGCGGTAATTATTTGTTGCATTCGCATTTTTGGCTGGCTTTCTATTGCATCTATTTTTTTCTTTATGCCTATTCAAGTGTTCATTGGTATGCTTTAGCTCATTGGCAAGCATAACCAAGGTTTCGTTCATGGTACGAATTTCACTTTGTACTGCTTTTAAATCCTTGACATCTCTTTCTAATGCTTTCAGCCGCCATTCGTGACCTTCTATTGTAATCTGTGCAGTTTCCACAGAATACTCCTTTCTTTAATTTTAGTTTTTAATTTATAAACGCACACAGATTGTGTGCGTTTAAAGAGTTTTGTTTAGTTTTGTTAAATAATAGTAGTTTATTTCTAAACTGAACGCAAATCATTTCAAATTTGTTCGCGTTTTTTAGATTTCGCCACCGTCTTCTGTCCGAACTTGTGTGCCATAGATCTGTCCTTGGAACATCGGACACAGAACCGTCACCTGTCCGTGTTTTATTTCTCTGTTATTGCACAACATTTTTAACTTCTAATTTTAGTACGTTTTCAATCAAATTTTCAGTGATTTTAGTTTTATCAAATTTATAAGGGTAATTAATTTTCAAAATATTACCTTGACCCAATTTTTCTAATATATAAATAGTTCCCTCGCGCACAACAGCAAATTCATAGACATTTAACACATCAATAAAAGACAAATCAAATTGTTTTCGACTTATACACGAGTAAAATTTAAACTTATCATTGCAAACATAAACCATATATACCGTTTTATCGAGTAAAATGCATGAAATTACTATAAATATTATTGCCATTGATGCAATTACCAAAAAAATATAATGATATTTCATAAAATAAATGGCAAAAGCAATAATTGCTGAAACCAATAATATTATAATCAATACCAGTGATGTTAAAAATTTAAAATTGGATGATATAAATTTATTTTTAACTTTCATATGTTACCCCTTCTTTGACCTGAAAACATCCATATCTAGTCCTAATTTTCCGGTGATAATATTTGTGATAATAGAAACTATTGTTGCTGCTGTTTTAGAAAAACCTATTCCAATATCAAAAATAGAAAGAGCTTCTATTGATGAGCCTAAAAAAGCATTTAATGTATTAATGACACCCCACTGCAATGCACTAATACCTATTGAACCAACACTATTGATAGTTCCATAGTTTGCCCATTGTGTTGCAACATCCACAACAGCTCCTCCTATTGCACCAGAAACAAAAGCAGTTCCTATACCTATTGCCACAGCAGCCGTCGTACTTATTGCTGTTCCCATAACAAATGTTGCACCTGTAGCAGTTGCGAAAGTGATGCTTGCGCCTGCCATCGCAGGAGCTAAAAATACACCTGCGACTCCTGCTCCTGCACCCATAATCAAACCACCAAGTATTCCTATCATTACTCCTGCGAATATATTTTGTCCCGTAGATGCTGCTGTCACTCCTCCATATACTCCACCTATTGCTCCTCCTACTACAGCACCTACTATCGCTGCTGTAA
>JAFQAM010000192.1 GCA_017416885.1 Clostridia bacterium
CCTCTTTATGCGGGAATGACTCTTTATGAGCTTATTAAAAGGCCTCAAATTGACCTTGAAAATATGTCAAAATTCGACACATCTCGCCCTGTTTTGCCTCAAAGCGTTATTTTTACCGCTCAAACCGACATTAAATATGACGGCTATGTTAAAAAACAGCTTGCCGAGGTTGCAAGAACTGAAAAGTTAGAGGAAAAGCCATTACCCGCCGATCTTGACTACACAGAAATCAAGGGACTTCGCATAGAGGCGTGTCAAAAGCTTAATAAGGTTAAACCGCTAACCTTAGGTCAAGCATCCCGTATCAGCGGCGTTTCCCCTGCTGATATTTCCGTGCTTTTGATTTATCTACAGAGTAAATAACTTACTTTTTTCTTTGGAAAAAGAAAAAAGATAAGCAAAAAAGAAATCAAAAGAAACACACAATCAAATAATTAAGCCCTACTGACTAAAATCGGTAGGGCTTTTGAATATATTGTTACTGCATATTGAAAATATATTAGTTGATATGATATAATAATTATACAATATAATAGTTAGGAGAAAAAATGATGTTAGCATTGATTATGGCAATAGAGAACGAGGAGGATCGTTCCTTTGTTTTAGATATTTACAACCAATACGAAAAATCAATTTATGCATACGCTTATACTATGACCGATGATGAGGAATATTCAAGAGACTGCGTACATGATGTAATTAAAATTGTAATTGAGGAGCTTGACACATTTAAGGAATTTAGCGATAACCGTAAGGTTAAATTTATGATGGTATGCTGTAAGCATTCTGTTTATAATAAATATAGCTTCAAGCAAAGAATATATCAGCCATTAAATAACTTTTCTCAAAACGAAGAAAAGGAATACACCATTGATATTCCTGATGAAATACCTGATATTTGTGAGGAATTAATCAATAATGAAACAAGAGCAAAGCTTCACAAATGCATAAAGCAACTTAATCAGCTTGAACAGGATATACTAACATTACGGTACGAATGTGAATTGCCAACAAAAAAGATAGCCAAGCTGTTAAATTTATCTGACGACGCTGTAAGACAGCGTTTAGTTAGAATACATAAGGAGATTAAGAAAATAGGGGGAAAAGAGCTATATGATTTATTCAAGTGATAGGTCAGAATTAAAATGGAAGCTACTTATTGATGGATTTTCAGACAATGATGTAGTTATGTTTAATAATCTTGACACCTCTAATGTGATTTTTAATGATGAATATTACAAAAAGCGTGATAGAATTGTAAAAAAAGAAACAAGAAAACCAAAGATAAGACTACTAAAGCGTGTTAGTACAAGAATAGCTGTTGCGATTTTAGTTCTTTTATCTGTTGCATTTATGACACTAATGAGTATTTCAGCAGTACGAAATGCAATATGGAATGTTGTTATTGAATGGTATGATGAATATATTGATATAAAACACAATGACGGAACTGATGATAACAATAGCAAGTTAGACAAAATTGAATTTATCAATAAGCCAACTGTTCTTCCGGACGGAGTTGAAGAAGAAGTTATTATTGAAAACAATACTAGGGCGATGTATGATTACTATGTTGGAGATGAATACATTTGTTCATTTACTCAAGGAATAAAAGACGAGGACAGAAAACTTCAAATAGATTCTGAAAAAACTATTTTTTACACAATTGATATTGATGATAAACATATATTCGTCTTTGATGAAGCAGATGGCAGTTTTAAAATGTATTGGACAGACCAATATTATGATTATTTATTATATGGTTTTGATACAGATGTAATGCTAAAATTGATTGATGGAATAAAATAAATATAAAAAAATGGGAAAATGATGTCACAAAAACGAATTTTTTATACAGTAAATATAGAAAGACTAAAATTAAGAGGTGATAATAATGGGACACTTTTTTATAAATATTTTAGCTGATTATTTGTAAATTTGAGGTGATATTATGAAAAAAGCTTTATTAGTATTATTTGCAATTCTTATTATGCTTGCGTTATTTGGCTGTAATAACAATGATGTTTACACTGACACAGGCTCGGAAAGCTTGCCAAATGACAGTGATGCGCCAAATCAGGAAACAACCGAAAATACATTTACGGTAAATAAAATTTACGACAGATATTTTGATAAGGTTACATCTAATCCTACATATTTACTTGACGATATGGAAGAAAAGCGAGGCTCATATAAAATCATAAAAACATATGAGGAATATGCGACCTGTGTGGATAAAACCGATGGTGTTAGCGCTGAATTATTTAAGGATAACTGTATTTTTATAATTAAAAACTATGGCAATAGCTTCAATGCAGTAAAATCGGCGAGCTTTTTATCTGAAAACAAAATTATTATAGAGACAAGAAGCGGTGATCTTGATGATTCATACGGAAAAAATGAAGAAAATCTTGTTTTGAATAACTTTTTCTTAATCGTTCCTAAAAGCTATATTTCAGAAGGCGCAAGCTTACTTGGAAATATGGAAATAGAAATAAATGTTGTTATTCTAAATAGCTATAAACTCGAATCGAGAAGCTTAGATAAATTAAATTCAGATTTTGAAAATTTTGAAGAGAAAAATGCTTTCATATTTGATAACGCAGACGATTTTTGGTATTTTGACCATCAATTAAGATCTGATTTTACTATAAATAATAATTTTATTGCTTTAGTTTTCCGTTATGATATGGAAAATCTATCAGGCTTTAAATGCTTCAATAATTTTTACATAGAGGGCTCTGATGTATATTTAACATTAAATATGTATGAAATATATGAAAGCGAAAGCAAGCAGAATAATATTTTTCTTGTTAAAATTCTAAAAGAAAATGTCGAGGAAGCAAAGCTGCCCGAAAATCCTGTTTTCCATATTACAATTAATCAATATTATGACTAATAATTTAAAGCCATACTGACAAAAATCAGTATGGCTTTTGATTTAAAATATTGCTAAAATGATTTCTTTGACAAACAAAACAAGAAAAATTACAACAAACACTATGGCAGGCAAAGAAATTATTCCAATTAAAATTTTTGCAACTAAAGGAATTTTTTTCTTTGGTTTTGTTTGTTTTTTATCGGCTTTTTTGTCAAGCTTTTTATTTTTTCTTGGCTGAGGTTCAAGATAAGGTGATGTTGTATCGCCATTTTCATCACAAAAAATCTTGTATTTTTTGCAATAATAATATTGAACAAAATTTATGTGAGCCAATATAGGTATAAAAATCAAAAACAGAAAGCAAACAGCTATTACTATATATTGCGCTTCAATACTTGCATTTGCTCTTAATATTTTTGAAGCATACACGCCTAACGCGCTCATATAAGGAATAAGCATAGAAAACAATGTGGCAATAGCTACCGCTTTTGGTGTTTTGCTCTTTTCTCTTATATTTTTATATATATCCTTATGCACACCGTAAATAACTAAAGCAATATAAATCGCCGAGAAAATCACATAAAATAACAATATCCATAGTGAAAAATCAAATCCAACAATTGTTTTATCAGTAACTAAATTTATTGATGTATATAGCAATAAAAACAGTGAAAATAAAAATAAGCCCGAAATACCGTTAACAAGAAATCTTAGCTCAAATGTCTTTTTAGTTTTTTTGCTTTGAATTGTGAAAATAAATATCCAATAAAGCAGGCTCCAAATAAAAACAGAAGCAAGAGGGAATATTGATTTCCAATTTACTCCGTTAAGCTTTATGGATACAGCTCCCATTACAATCATCATAATTGGCAAAATAATGCTTGCCCAATAAAATGTCTTTAAGCTTGATAAGGATATATACCTGTTCGTATCAAGATAAATTAAATTTTTAACCTTTTTATCCATTAAATTACTCCTTTTTCCTTATGTATAAATTATAGCATTTTATTTTTCAAAAGTAAATAACACAAATTACAAAATAAAGCGGTCTATTTTAGCAAAAAGTGTAAAATAAAATGCGGTATTTTAAAAATACCGCAATTTTTTATTTTTTCATTAATTTTCTGTATTTGGCAACATCAATTTTTCCTTCGGCAAGCATTTTTTCACTCCATATTTGAAGAGCTTCCACTGCCATTGATATTTGCTCAAGCTCCTTTTGGATAAATACAAAGTCCTCAAGCTCGCTGTCGTCAACCTGACCGTCTCTTGCAATTTGCAAAAATCTTGATTTTTGTAAATCCAAGGCTTCAAGGGAAGCAAGCATTTCAACGGTGATATCCTTTAGGCTTTCAATTTTAACCTCGGGCACATATTTCATACCGATAGGGCATTCATTGACACAATAGTGATTGCAAATTTTCGGCTCCTTGTATGCCTCAGCCATAGCGATTACATCATATGTATCAATTTTGCTCATTTTTTCGTTTTCAATGCGCTCTATTCTTGATGACTCTATGCCTGTCAGCTCACTTGCTTTTTCACGGCTTAGTCCTAAATTTTCTCTCGCGGTTTGATATAAAGTTTTGTTTCCTTTAGTTGAAGACTTTCCCATAATTACTCCTGATTTGGTTAATATAGATTAAGTATATCATAATATTTAATTTATTGCAATAGTAAACAAAAAATTGTGCACTGTATCATTTTTTCTTGATTTATAGCTATTTGACGGTTAAATATTTACCTTGCAAAAAGCTGGTATTAGTGGTATAATAAATATAATAAGTATTTGAAGGGAGTAACGAAAATGGCACTTGAAAACAAGTTAGGCATTACAAGCTCAGGCGAGCTTGCAAATATAGAGGAAAAGCTAACTAAAATTAAAGCCATTGAGCTTTTTGAAAGCGGATATCTTGACACACTTAATGCCGGCACATTTGATGCTCTTTCTAAAATACACAAATTTTTATTTGGCGAAATTTACGATTTTGCAGGACAAGTGCGTACAGTTAATATAGCCAAGGGAAATTTCAGATTTGCCCCTGTGATGTATCTGCAAAATGCCCTTGATAACATTGAAAAAATGAAGCAGTCCACCTTTGATGAAATAGTGGAAAAGTATGTGGAAATGAATATAGCGCATCCATTCAGAGAAGGCAACGGCAGAAGCACAAGAATTTGGCTCGACCTTATTTTCAAAAAAGAGCTTTCCGTGGTTGTGGATTGGTCAAAGGTTGATAAAGAGGATTACCTTTTAGCAATGGAAAGAAGTCCTATCCGTGATATTGAAATTAAGCACATACTCAAAAACGCGCTCACTGATGATGTTAATAACAGATCAATCTATATGAAGGGCATTGACAATAGCTATCATTACGAGGGATATAACGCATATAAAACAGAGGATTTAAAATAAGAAGCTATGGGATTTTGGATTTTTATGCTATGTATGGTAATTTTAGTACCGCTTTTAATGATAATATTCGGTGCGTATTTTAAAAATAAATCGCCAAAGGAAATCAATTATATTTTTGGATATCGCACCACAATGTCAATGAAAAATAATGACACTTGGCAATTTGCACATTCACTTATCGGCAAAATTTGGCTTTATTTTGGAATTGCTCTTTTAATTATTTCAGTTATTTCTATGTTTTTTATATTACATAGTGATGAAAGCACAGTAGGAATTATAGGTGTGATTTTATCATTTATTGACACAGGAATAATGATTTTAACTATAATTCCTGTAGAAAGAGCATTGAAAAAGAATTTTGATGAGAATGGAAAAAGAAAAGAGTAATTGAATGATTTTTCCACCTCATCCGTCAACTGCATTGACACCTTCCCCTCAAGGGGAAGGCTTTTTGTTTTACCAAAATTTTAATAGATAAGCGTTTTACCTTTCTTTTGCATACTTTTTCTTTTTGCAAAGAATTGTGTTTTACTAAAAGCTTTGCATATCTACCATTGTCTCGATTCTTTTTTGCATACTTTTTTCTTCGCGATAAGAAGTGTGTATAACTAAAAAATTTGCTTATCTACCATTGTCTCGATTCTTTTTTTGCATACTTTTTTCTTCGCGATAAGAAAAAAGTATGTTGATTTTTGTGTGTAATAATGGTAGAATGTAATTGTATATTATATTTATAAGAGGTAGCTTTATGAAAAATGTAAATGTCAGAGATTTTGGTGCGAAGGGAGACGGATGCACTCTTGACACCGTTGCTATTCAAAAGGCAATTGATGCTTGTGAGAAGGGCGACACACTTGTATTTGACGGAAAGGGATTTTTCCTTTGCGGCACTCTCAGATTAAAGGGAGATATGAAGGTTTATATTGAAAAGGGCACAGAGATTGTAGGCTCACGCAATATGGAGCATTACTACGCTAACGAATTTTACCATAACGAAATGGTTAAAACAATTTCATTAATTTACGCCCTTGACTGTGACAATATCGAGATTTACGGCGGCGGTAAAATCCAAATGAATGGCGACGCATTCGTTAATTTTGATGCTTGGTGTCCTGATGAAACTCCAAGAGAAACAATGATAAAGGAATTTGAGGAGCAAACCGTTGTTGGTCCTGAAACAAAGATTACAAGACCGTCACAACCAATTTTCTTTAATAATTGTAAGAATTTACATATCCACGATTTAAAGATTTTCAATTCTCCTTGCTGGACAGTAACATTTTCAAACTGTGAAAATATCGTATTTGAAAATATGTATGTAGATAACCATAACAGAATTGCAAACAATGACGGCGTGCATTTTTCTGCATCTAAAAATATTACCGTCAGAAATTGCACATTTCTTTGCGGTGACGACTGCTTTGCGGCTACCTGTATCACAAATACAGAGGGTGTATGCGAAAATATGGAAATTTACGACTGTCTTATGTCCTCACGCTCTGCAGCTATCCGTTTCGGTCATCTTTATTCAGTTGTCAGAAATGTTAAGGTACACGATATTAAGATTTTACCGTCAAACAGAGGTATTTCAATTTTCTCAGGCGATAACGGACTTGTTGAAAATGTAGAGATTTACAATATTGAATGTGAAACACGCATCCACGCAGGCGGATGGTGGGGCAAGGGCGAGGGCTTTGTAATTTGCTCCGATAATACCACAGGCAATATTAAAAATGTAACAATCAGAGACAGCCACTTTATTGAAGAAAATCCATCACTTATTGTTGACTGTGAAAATATTACCTTAAGTAATTGCACTCTTGAATATAAGAAGGGACACACTCACGAATATTATTACGGCAAAATGGATTTACAGCCAAACCATCCAAAGCTTTTAAAAGCTCCGTTTAATATTGGCGACACTCTTTATACAGATAAGGTAAAGGGATTTAAAAATATATAATAAAATGCTGACCGTGTGGTCAGCATTTTTTATCGGCAAAATATCAATAAATTTTTTGACTGAAAATAGCGATTTATTTTGCCGATAACAAAAAATGACTGCTAATGGGTGATGTTCTTAGCGGAATATTTACACTTTTACAAAAGTGCAAGCATCGCATTTGACCAGTCAAATGAATTATGGGCTAAGCCCAAACCTATATCACAAGCAGAAAGAGAGAACAAAGCGTTTTGATAAATTCTCTCTTTTTCTGTTGGTGAGGTTCTGTCGGTGAAGTTTTTGCTATCGCAAAAGTGAAGTTGCTACGCAGTGAAGTTTGTGCTATGCACAAGTGAAGTTAAGTTTGCCCATAACTTCGCCGTCAGGCGAAACTTCACTATCGAAGATAACTTCACTTGCCCAAAGGGCAAACTTAGTTTTAGCGTGTTCTCCGTTAAGGATAACACGCTAAAGTAGCTAATTTTGTTTAAAAAGCAGCTTTTGCTTATTTATGCGGTAGCGGATTTGACGCATAAAGGAGTCGGGGGAGATAACCTTAACGAATTGACCGAAGGATAAAATTCTGATAATCAGCTCTGTTTCGTCAATGGCCTCGTAATAAATATCAATTTTATATTTTTTATTTTCGATTTTAGTTGCCACCTTTTTAAAGTGAGCAAAATGATACATAAATCTTTCAAGAGTATTTCTGCTATCGTAAAGCTCAATTGTCACCGTTTTTGTAAGCTCAATAGGCTGCTCATAATTTAAAGTAATTTCCTTGTCATAAATTTCACAGCTTCCGATTTTGCCTACATTAACTAAGGAAAGCTGTCTTGAGCCCTTGGTGTAAAGACGGAATTTATCGTCCTTGGGGGAATATTCTATTCGCTTTGGCATAGCAACTGTGTTTATGCACCTGTTGTTGCGTGACATCATAGCAATTTTCAGTGGCTTTTTTTCCTTGATTGCTAAAAGAATTGTACGGAAATTCTTTATATATTGCTCACTTTCGTAATCATCACCGTCGCTATACATATCATAAATGTGATAGTCCTCAGGCAAATAAATGGGAGATGTGTCGCTAAAATCAGGAAAATCATCACAAAAAAGCTTTATTCTTTTATCAAGTGATATTGTTTTAAGCCATCTTTTTTGTAGCTCGGTAAGGGGAAGCGTGGGCTTATTTTTAATAGGCGTTGAGCCGTCCTTATTTAATAATTGATACTCCTGCGCGCGTAATTTGTCCTCAATTTCAAAAAAGCTTTCTGTAAACGCGTTATTTTCAATAATTTCACGCATTTCGTTTTTTGAAATATTCTTGGTAACAGCCACGGATAAAATCTTGGCTATGGCATCATAATAGCATCCGTATATTTCGTTGAAAATCATTATTATTTTCTCCTTTCGCGACAAGGTCGCAGAAAATAAGGGGTAGGGAGCAACTTTGTTGCTATCACACCATAGGTGTGTATATCATCAATGCGTAGCATTGCATATCATTACGCAACGCGTGTATATTATCAACCGTAGGTTGTATTCTTAAAATGTGCTACGCACTCGATATATTTGCTACGCAAATTCGATATACTGCGGGATGTCGTGACGCCATCCCCTACACTGCGATATATTTTGCTTTGCAAAATGAGAGGACTATATCATACATCCTACACCCTACACCCTAAAATGTGCTACGCACTCGATATATTTGCTATGCAAATTCGATATATTTCACTGCGTGAAATTCGATATAAGACCTACGGTCTTTCGATATATTTTTGCTTTGCGAAAATGTGAACTACATCCTACACCCTACATCCTACTTTCTAATTGTACATCAAATACAATTTTTCAAAATCGTTAAAAAATCTGTTTTGGTATTTTTCGTTGGAAAAGTGGATAGAGGTAATTCGGCAAATGAATGTTCTGATCCAGGGGATTAGCTCCCAGGAGTCGCATACCTCGGCGGAGAATTTATAGTGGAAATCGTCGATTTTATCCACACATCCCACGCGTTTTTCGCGACAGAGTCGGTTTACTATATATTGCTCGTCGCTTTTTATCTCTACTGTAAAATCAATATGCTCGGTTTTATTGCGGACAACAACGCCCCACATATACTTTTTTCGTTCCTCTAAATATGCTCTGAAAGCATCAAAATGCACACACTCCTCGCATATTTTTATGGATTTTATATAGTCAACTCTGAATGAGGTCAATTGATTTGATGTTAAATCGTATGCTAAAACATGAGTTCTGCCGCCTTGCACGCTTGCAAAAATCTGCAACGGCACAATTCGTTTTGTCCTTTTACCCTTTTCCTTATTTATAGCATCGTTGAGAATAATCTCCCTTTTTTCTCTTATGGCTTCAAAAAGCTTTAAAAGAATATCGCTGTCAAGTGCATTCATAATATAGTGATGCTTAAATGCAAAATTAAAGCTTCGTTCATCTAATTTATCTAAGATAAATGAGCCTAACGCGCCAATAGGTGAAATTTCAGAAAAAAACGCAAGAGGTGTCTCTAATTTTGAATAGTCAATAGACTCTGTTCGCTTATAGTAATTGGTTTTCCCCTTTTTAGTTGACTCGATAAGTCCTTGCTTTTCATATTCCTTCAGCTTTTTTCGTACAGTTGACTCATCAAAGGAAATGGGATCATCAAAGCTTGATAGATATTCATCATATATTATATTCATAATTTCAGTCACCGAAAATTCAACGGTAGGAGCGTAGAGAATATCAAATATAATAAAATGCAGAGTTATATCCTTATCGGTAAAGCTTTTTGATTTTAAAGACTTATAGAGCGGATTTTTTGAAATATGCCTTGTGTCAATCTCAATAAACACATTTTTGCCGTCCTGTGTCCTTGTAAATTTAATATGATCCTTTAAATAGCTTTCAATTCTGCGTCTTTCATCATCGTAGGAACGAAGGCTTTTTTCGTTAAATTCCTCACGGCTCTTAAATCCGTAAACATAAAAATCGCGCATGTAGTCACGGATTCTTTCGTAGTTTTTTATTAGCTCAGTAAACATGCTTCGCTCCTTTCAGTCGCTTTATGGTTCGCTTCGCTCACAGCAGATAGCAGTCAGCTGTTAGCAGTTAGCGAGATTAGACTATCAATTTATTTCGACATAATAAGTATAGCATAAAAAACATTAAATTGTAAATATTTTTTTAGTTACTCGTTAGTGTAGCCCGCTAACCGCTGATGGCTGGCATCTAACAGCTGCAAAAAACAATTAAAAAAATTGTTTTTTGCTTGTTTTCGCAATGTTTTTTCCAAGATAAATTAAAATTTATATGGTATTATTTGGTTGTAAGGCGGATTTTGTTGGTGTTTAATAAAATCACAACGGTGCATAAGGTGATACCAAAATGTATGCCAATTTGCTTTACGATAGGTAAGTGGATAACTTATCGAAAACGATTATATCGTGGGTTCGAATCCCACTCATTCCTCTTACAAGAATGACCAGCGGCATGGAATCGAAAAAACAAAACCGCATATGTCTCGCTTTTGAGCTATGCAAGCGCCTGTTAAGCGTTAGAAATTTTTTGTCAGGTAAGCTCTGACCACTATGAGAAAGGTTTATAAAAAACTACTCAACAAAAGCATCTTGGCTCTTTTGCTTATTTCAAATTGACACACTCCTTTAAAAAGGAAGGTGTGCAGAAATAAGCAAAAGGAACGCAAATGAATAGTTGCCCTGTCAAGGCCGGATACCGTATGTGTCCGAAAATAGCCAAGCATATTGCTCCGCTATTCAGTAGCATACTTAAGGCTCTTGCCGTAAGTATTCATAGATGCTCACGACCACCAACAGCTAAGGCTGATAAAATATACTACAAAAATAAGAAAGAGGTAAAATTATGAAAACTATCATTATTAACGAAAAACAAAGAGGATTAGTATTTGAAAACGGTAAGTTTGTAAAGCTGCTTACAGCAGGCAAGTATAGATTTTTTAGAAATAAAACAGTTGAGGTTTTAGATGAGTCCTTAAGAATCTATACAAATCAATGTTCACTTGAGTCCTTACTTGATAATGAGGAGCTTAAAGCTTCTGTTGATGTTTATGAGATTAAGGACAATCAGCTTGGATTAAAATTTGTAAACGGCAAGTTTACAGAGGTATTTAAGACAGGCAAGTACGCATTTTTCAAGACAAAGACTGACTTTGAAATGAGAATTGTGGACACATCAGAGGCTGAAATCACAGATTTCAATCCTATGGTGATGGGACTTCCTGTTTCTACATATCTAAGATATGAGGTTCAGCCTTATGAGAAGGGAATCTTATACATTGACAACAAGCTTACCAAGGTTCTTGACGGCGGTGTGTATTTCTTTTGGAGAAACTGTTCAACTGTTAAGGTTGATACTGTTGACACAAGACTTATGCAGTTAAATGTTCAAGGACAGGAAATTCTCACACAGGATAAGGTTTCTTTAAGAATTAACTTTGTTTGTTGCTATAAGCTGACTGACATTGTTAAGGCTATTACAGAAATTGATGACTATGAGGAGCAAATCAGACTTTGCGCGCAAATGTCACTTCGTGACTATGTGGGCAAGCATAAGCTTGATGAAATCCTTGACAACAAGGATGAAATTTCCGAGTTTGTTTGCGAGAAGCTAAAGGCGAAGGAAAAGGAGCTTTATATTGAGGTATCAACAGCAGGTGTTAAGGATATTATCCTTCCCGGTGAGATTCGCAATATTATGAACACCGTTCTTGTGGCTGAAAAGCAAGCGCAAGCAAATGTAATTGCCCGTAGAGAAGAGGTTGCCTCAACTCGTTCATTACTTAACACCGCTAAGCTAATGGACGAAAACCAAACACTCTACAAGCTAAAGGAGCTTGAGTACATTGAGAGAATCTGCGAAAATGTTGGCAATATTTCCTTAAATGGTGGTGACGGAATTATTGCTCAGCTTTCAAAGGTTCTTAATACCAAATAAAAGAGAATAAAAAAATTGGCTGTTTATTAACACAATAGCCAATTTTTTTATTTTTATTGAATCAGAGCAAAAAATTCGCCACAGCCAAAGCCTGCTTCATTATGAATAAGTCTTTCAATTAATTTAAGAGTTGTTGCTGCCTCAATTATTTTAACCTTATTAAGCTGATAATGTGTTTCCTTATTTATTTCTAATTCTACAATATGTAATGATATTAGTTTTTCTAAAGCTTCTGATACATCATCTATGGAAAGCATAGTAGAACGGGAAAGCTCACTCGGCTTTATATCTATTGTAAAATATTTTGAATTATTATAATCAAACGGCGCAGTGCTTTTAAAATTTTCATTACAAATATAAGAAAGAATCTTTCTCACATTTATATCAGATAATTTTTTAATACCTGATGATATTTCAGGCTTTTCAAATATTGAACCGATATCCGTAATTTTAATATCAGAATCAATTATTGTTAAATTATTAGATATAAACGCAGCTCCTTCAGTATTAGACAAGCAACACATAGTATAAGAGTGTTTTATTTTATCAAGCTTTTTCGTAGGTAAATTTTGCTCTGATTTCAAAAAGTCCCAAATATTACAGTTTACTAAATTTGTTTTGCGACACAAATCATCAATAACCGTAGCTTGCATAGCTTTTGGAAAATCGTGAACAGCGCTCTCATTAAAACAATTATTTTTCAGAGTAGAGCTTTGATTATTTTGTTTTGAAAATAAATCATTCAATGTAACATCAAGCGCATTGGCAATTTGAGGAATAAGCATAATATCAGGCATAGATGTCTCAGACTCCCATTTTGATACCGCTTGATTGGTTACTCCGATTATTTCTCCTAATTTTTCTTGCGTATATCCCTTGTTTTTTCTAAAATAAGCAATATTCTTTCCTATTGACATATTATTTTCTCCTTTTTCTTAGTGATTGTATTATAGCATATTTATAACAAAAGATACAGCGACTAAACAGCGACTTTGTACATAATTTTTTAAATAAAATCGCTATTTGGTTGGAAAAGCATTCTACTTAATAATTGCTTAAAAAAAGCTTAAAGCACCGCCAAAAATTTTGGCGGTGCTTTAAGTAAGAATGTAAATATTATTAGCTTTTCATTTTAAAATCGTTATATACAAAAACATCTGCTTCATCATACATAGAGCAGTGCTCCTCGCCGTTTTTCATATCCTCAATATAGATATTAAGCATTTCCTCATCGGCGCCCTTTTGAATGGCTTGAATTTTGTATTTTTCTGCTTCGCTATAATTTTGAAGCCCTGTATATGCAAGCGATAACACGCTATAAGGCTGGCACAAGCTATCTTTCGTATTTATTGCTTTATTTGCATATTCTATTGCTTCATTGTAATTTTTTAATTGAACGCAAGCATTTGCGCAGCTATTTAATATATACGGATTTTCCTTGTCAAGACTTAATGCGCTTTTCAGCTTTTCAAAAAATTGCTCCTTGTTGCTTTCGCCATCATATTCAAGCAAGTAAATCAGGTGGTTTATATCTGCATTTTGTGAATCAACTGAGATTATTTTATTTAATGATTCTATTGCATTTTCATAATTGTACATATCAATATTATAGAAAGCATCAAGTAAATAAACTAATGAAATTTCGTATCTGTTTTCGCAGTGCTTTTTTAAGTTTTTTAAAAGTGAATATAATAAATCTGTGCCTCCTGCATTGTAAAAATATAATGCAAGGATAATATCCTTTCTTCTTTTTGCTTTTTCCTCGCTTTCAAATACTCCTCTTAAAAGCTCCCTGTAATGCTCCTCACATTTTACTAAATCGCTTTTAGTATATGAATTTTTAATTAATCTGTATGTTGAATAAAAGCCTGAAAGTAATGCGGCAAAAACTATTATTAAACCCTTTGGATTAAAGCCGTTATCAAATGTAATATAAAGCGACATTCCCACAAGCACAGCAGTGGTAATTATGCCGGTTATTAATGAAATTTTTCTGTTATTCATTATAATTTCTCCTTTTTAACATATCTTGATTTTATTTTAACATAATTTTACTATTAAATCAATATTGTGGTTGATTAATTCATATTTTTGTGGTAGAATAATTGAGTAAAAACTTTTGAAAGGATTTTAAAAATGGCAAAGAAAAAGAAAAACAGCAACTATGTTACTGAAAAAAGAACCAAAGCAAGAGAAGACGCTATCAAGGCAAAAAAAGCATACAGAACAAAAAAGATTACTATAACAACAATCGCAATTGTTCTTGCTATTGCTTGTCTTGTTACAGGAATTATTTTAATTTCACGCGCTTGCTCTTACCCAAAAAGTATTTTAGGCAATGACAATCCAAAGGAAGAATCAACTGTAAACAATTCATTTAAGGCAACACACCACGCTGCAATTGAGGTTGAAGGCTACGGCACAATCCATATTGAGCTTTACGGTGAGGAAGCTCCTGAAACAGTTAATAATTTTGTTATGTTAGCAGAAAAGGGCTTCTATGACGGTCTTACATTTCACAGAATTATGGATAACTTTATGATTCAAGGCGGCGATCCTAAGGGTAACGGCACAGGCGGATATGAGGTTGACGGCAAGGAACAGAACATTAAGGGCGAATTTAAGGAAAACGGCGTTGAAAACGATATTAAGCATGTAAGAGGTACAATCTCTATGGCTCGTGAGGGCGCTAATATGAACAGCGCATCAAGCCAATTCTTTATTGTTCATCAAACATCAGCAAATAACACAGCGTCTCTTGATAATAAGTATGCCGCATTCGGTATGGTAACAAGCGGTATGCAAATTATCGACAAAATCTGCTATGATGTAGAGGAAGGCTCAAACGGAGCAGTTGATAAGGCTGACCAACCTGTAATTAAGTCAATTTCTATTCACGGTCATCATTAATGGGTAGTTAGTTTCCCACATTTTGCGTAGCAAAATATATCGAAAATCGTTTTACGATTTATATCGAAATTATCGAAGATAATTATATCGAATTTGCGTAGCAAATATATCGAGTGCGTAGCACATTTTAGTGGTTAGTAATTACTTTTAACATTAAATTACAAAATAATAAAACCTCTTGATTTCGGTCAAGAGGTTTTTTGATATAATTGTTAATCTAATCTTGCTGACGGCTGACGGCTATCAGCTGACGGCTAATTACTGCTCGCTAAAGCTATCCTTGCCAACGCCGCAAAGCGGGCATTCAAAGTCATCGGGAAGGTCCTCAAATTTTGTGCCCGGAGCTATACCGTATTCAGGCGCTCCTGCTTCCTCGTCGTATTCCCATCCGCATACATCGCATACATACTTCATAATATTTCTCCTTTTTATTAATTTTATTTTATTATTATCATATCTTATTAATTAATACAATTATAGCTTGCTTTCATCAAAAATCGCTATGTAAGGTAGATTTCTATATAATTCGCCAAAATCAAGACCGTATCCAATTACAAATTCATCGGGAATAGTAAATAAAGCATAATCAGGCTTAAAATCAACCACACGGCGCTCCGGCTTATCAAGTAAAGTCACAATGGTTAATGAAAGCGGATTTCTTGCTTTTAAAAGCTTTACAACATCATTTAAGGTTCGACCTGTGTCAATAATATCCTCAACTATAACTATATGATAATTATTAACATTTTGGTCTAAATCCATTGTAATATTTACAATACCTGAAGATTGTGTGCCATTATAATAGCTTTTCGCGCACATAAAGCCAACCTCACAAGGAACTGAAACAGCTCTGCATAAATCAGCTAAAAAGACAAATGAGCCCTTTAGAATGCTAACAAGTAAAATTGGTCTGCCATCATAAATATTATCAATATACTTTCCGGCTTTTTTGATTTCGTCAGCTATTTGTTTTTCATTAATTAAAATACTTTTTATTCCATCATTAAATTCTTTAACAGATTTGATTTCCATTTAAATAACCTCATTTATTGTAAATATCAGCAGCAAGCATTTCAATTTTCAATCCCGCCTTATATTCTTTCAAGAATGAAGCAAATTTTGCTTTTTCTTCCTTGCTTGCAGTTACCGTTGTTTTCTCGGCTTTAGAGAATAATTTATCTAAAAAGTCCTCTAATGTGTCGATTTTTAATACTGAATAGAGAGCTAATATAGCCACGCCCCAAGCTCCGCCCTCGCCTGCATTTTTCATAACAGTGATTGGAGCATTAAGCGCTGCGCTCATTGCGTTAGCGCCTACAAATTCAGCCTTAAAGAAGCCACCGTGACCGCACATATTATCAATTTTAACATTTTCATCCTGAAGTATTTCCATACCCACAGTCATTGCGCCAAGCGCTGAATATAATTGCATTTGCATAAAGTTTGCAAGAGTCATTTTGCCGTCAGGCTTTCTTGCAATAAGAGGAATACCTGTTTCCATTCCTACAATCGGCTCGCCTGACAGAAAGTTGTAGCCAACAAGTCCACCAACATCATTATCGCTCTTTAGCGACACCTCATAGAGCATATCGAATAGCTTACCCTTATTTATGTCGCCGCCTGTTAACTTAATTACCTCATAGAAAAGATTTGTCCAAGCATTGATTTCAGATGTAAAGTTATTTGCGTGTACCATTGCAACAGGATGTCCCGAAGGTGTAGCAACAATATCAATTGATTGGTTTACCTTAGAAAGATTTTTTTCAAGAACAACCATTGCAAATGCAGATGTGCCGGCAGATACATTTCCTGTTTTTTCTCTTACAGCGTTTGTAGCTACCATACCTGTGCCTGCATCTCCCTCAGGCGGACAGAATAATGCGCCCGCTTTTAAATTAGCGCTTACATCAAGTAGCTTCGCGCCCTCTTCTGTAAGTGTGCCCGCATCCTCACCTGCAAGTAAGATTGTCGGTAAAAGGTCATAAACATCTACATTTAAGCCGTGATGTGTCAATAATTCGTTATATTTTGCGATTTTTTCCTTATCATAATCGTTATCCTTTACAGGTAGCATACCTGCGCCGTCACCAATACCGATTACCTTTTTACCTGTTAATCTCCAATGAACATAGCCTGCAAGTGTGGTTAAAAATGTAACCTTAGATACATGCTCCTCTTTATTTAAAACTGCTTGATAGAAGTGTGAGCCACTCCATCTTTGCGGCATATTAAATTGAAGCGCTTCTGTAAGCTCATCGGCAGCCTTTGCTGTGTTTGTATTTCTCCAGGTTCTGAAGGGTACAAGTAAATTATCATCCTTATCAAATGCAAGATAGCCGTGCATCATAGCTGAAATACCGATACCGTCAAGGCTTGTAATTGTCTCACCGTAATTTTTCAGTAATGACGCATAAGCGTCTTGAAGTCCTGCCCATACATCATCAAGGTCATAGGTCCATAAGCCGTCCTTTAATTGATTTTCCCATTCGTGTGAGCCTTGTGCTAAGACTGTTGCATTTTCGTCAATTAAAACCGCCTTAATTCTTGTAGAGCCAAACTCTACGCCAAGTATTTTTTTCATATGTAACTCCTTAAAAATAATTTAAGACTTGTTTTTTATATTGTAGCATACTTTTTCTAAGATTGCAATAAAAAATACAGTATCGCAAATACCGACTTTTGTCCAGCATTGATATTGTTTTTCGTTCTTGGAGTGCTTGATATCAGTATATTTCAAGATGCAATATCTTCTATAATTTTATTTGGCGTTTTTGCTTTGTTTTTCTTTATGAATTTGAAAGAAGAGCGAGAAGCCATTGAATGTATTGAAAATCTTCTTTTAAATAATAATTATGTTCAATAAACAATAATTTTTAAAAAGTGTTAAATATTGCTTGACAAATCTGCACTTAATGGGTATAATGAATATAGAAAGAGCCATCCGATGACGGTTAGCTCTCAAAAGTTTAACGAAATAAATCGCCTTTCTCTTGGAACCGGAAGGCGATTATTTCTTTTTATTTGTCGCTATCTCTAAAAAAAGAGATAATTGCAATGATAACCATACAAAAAGCAAACAGTGCTTCGAATGTAACCATTCCAAATAAGGTGCGTATAAATAGTTCATATCGCACCACTCCTTTCGTATGTATTTGAAAGGAGCAAAGAATTTTAACTCCTTTCATTTTATTGAAAAGAGCATAACCGCCACCGTGCAGGGGTTCCCCGAAGCGAAGAATGAGCTTTGGGGCGTTCCCGTATTGGATGACTCCCGAATGTATATTATCATAAAGTGCAAAATTTGTCAAGTATATATAGTTAAGCGAGTGCTGAAAAAAATCAGCACTCGCCCTTTTTTATTTGCTTTGTAATTCCTTAAATATTTTTTCTTCTCGAATAAAGTCGTAACGATTATCATTTAATGTGTTTAAAAATAGCTGGGAATTTGTTTCGGAATAGTTTTTAGACACTCTTGTAGAACCATCATCAAGCAAAGAAAAAAATATTGATGTGTAATTAGTTAGTTCTGGGAGATTATCATATTTGTTTGCGTGATAATATGCTCTTTGTAGGTTTTCAAGTGCTTTTTCTTTGTTTTGCTCCTTTGCATAGCTTTTAGCAAGGGAGCTGTGAATATTAGCAATTCTGCAATGGTAAAAAAGAAAGTTACCGTCATAAAATAACGCATTCCAAATTGCAAGCATTGTTTCCAAAGCAAAAATTTTGTCTTTTTCGGTTTCATATTCTTGACCGCATATATTCATAGATATCATATCTATAAATTGCTTATTGTTGCTTTGAATTAGAGCCTTTTTCTCTTTCTGTCCCTCTTTTGTAAAATAAGCGTTTGGAAGCAACATTTCTCGGCAAGTATAAAAGCCATCTGCCATATTTGCATATTCTACTGCTTTTTCCTCGTTAGCACATTCAAGCCAACCAATACTATATGTGAAAACTAAAATTTGCAATGCACAGCCTCTTATTTCGTTATCAGTACAATCCTTTATAATTCTTTCACAAATAGCAATAGCTTCTCTTGCATTTGGCTCTTGCTCCTCTTTGGCACAAGTTTCACTTATTATACTCGACCATAGCGATTCAGCAAGATTGTACAAACATCGAAAATTCCTTGGATATTTTTGTGTTGCTTCTCTCCACAAATGTAATCTTTCATTGACTAAACCCTTGTGAGAAAGCTCAATATCTTTTTCTCGATATTTTTCTATTTCTGCGTTTTGTTTTCCTTCTTCGTGATTTAAAAGTATATCTGTTGAAACACCAAAAGCGTCGGCAAGTGGAACTATCTGAGTTATATCGGGATAGCCTACATCTCTTTCCCATTTTGAAATCGCTTGTGGTGTTACAAAAATCAACTCAGCTAACTGTTCTTGAGTTATGCCTTTTTTCTTTCTTAATTCTTTAATTTTTTGTCCTATTGAATTTGCCATAATATCGCCTCCGTAAAGTGTATTTCGGTACCGTAACTATATTGTATCACATCTATTATATCATTTACACATACAGAAAAGCAAGAAAAAATAAACGGAGCGTTTATATTGATGAAAATAAAAAAGAACGCAAACCATGGTGTTCGGTTTACGTTCGTCTTGGCGCAGGGGGAGGGATTCGAACCCTCGTGGCTTTTGGCCAAACGGTTTTCAAGACCGCCTCGTTATGACCGCTTCGATACCCCTGC